>NZ_JBHVET010000670.1:0-4758 GCF_042802135.1 Kitasatospora sp. NPDC057512 | reverse complement strand
CGCGAGACGGGAGCCGGGCCTCTGGCGTTCTCCGGTGCCCGGAGTGCTGCTACCGGTCGCGGTAGTAGCCGAAGAGGTCGGCGATGACGTCGGTCGTGCCGGCGTTGTTGGCGATGTCGAACCGGCCCTGGGCGTCGACCGGGATGGTGCCGTGGTTGGGCACGTCCAGTCCGGGGCTGGCGTTCAGGTTGCTGGTGCCGGGCTTGGCCGTCCCGGTGGCCCAGGCAGTGAGGTGGGTGGCCCCGGTGGTCCCGGTCGCCGTCAGGTTGACCACCGCGGCGGTCGCGCGCGCGGGCACGCCCTCGACCGTACGGCTGGAGAACGGACCGAACGGAGTGCTGCTCCGCGAGTCCAGCAGGCGGGTCGGGGTGACCGGGGTGAACAGGCCCTTGCCGTCCGGGCCGTAGTAGCCGAAGACGTCGACCACGAGGTGCGAGGAGGCGGCGTTGGTGAAGATCTCGACGCTCCCGTCCGCGCCCAGCGGGACCACCACCTGGTTGGGGATGTTCCGGCCCGGGGCGGTGTTGAGGTTCGAACCGGCCGCGGGGCGCTGGGTCCCGCCGGGGTAGACGGTGACGAAGCCCGCCGAGGCGGACTCGGTGGCGGTCACGTTGAGCACCGCCGAGGTGGCGCCCGCCGGGACGCCGCCGGTGCCGGCCACCTGGAGCCGTCGGGGGGTGCCTCCGGTCAGCGGGGCGGCGTCGGACCGGGTGTCGAGCAGCCGGGCCGGGGCGACGGAGGTGAAGCGGTCGGGGCTGCCGGCCGTGAAGTAGCCGAGGACGTCGGCGACGGTGTGCACGTAGCCCGCGTTGTTGCGTACCACCACCGTGCCGTCCGGGCCGATCGGCACGGTCACCAGGTTGGCGACGTCCTGACCGGGGCCGAAGTTCACGTTCGAGGTGGTCGGCCGGGCGGCGGCGGACGGGTAGACGTCCAGGTGGCTGTTGGCGGTGCCCTCGGTGGCGGTCAGGTTGAGTACGACGGCCGTCGCGCCCGGGGGCACCAGGGTGCCGGCCGAGCCGGAGACGCGGTTGCGCAGGTCCAGGTCGATGGTCTCGCCGGGGCCGAGCCGCGGGTAGCGGCTGCCGGGCTGGCGGGAGTCCAGGATGCGGGTCGGCGCGATCGCGGTGTAGCCGGCCGGGGTGTAGTCGACGGTGACGTTCCGCTCCTCGGTTCGGGTGGTGCCGAACTCGTCGGTGATGGTCAGCCGCACGGTGTAGGTGCCGGGCTTGGCGTACACATGGCGCTCGGAGGACCGGTTCTCCCACGGCTTGGCCGGGCCGTCGCCGAAGTCGTAGGAGTAGCCGGTGATCCGCGAGGGGCTGACGGGGTTGGCCCTGACCGTCACGGCGAGCGGGTCGACGTCGTTCTCCGGGGTCACCGTGAGGTTGGCGCTGAGGGTGCCGATGACCTCGTACGCGCCACGGTCGCGGAACCCGCCGTTCGGTCCGGTGTTGGCGACGTCCTCGTGGTCGAACGCGTCGTGGCCGAACAGGTCGACGGTCGGAACGCCGGGCGCCTCGGGGCCGGCCGAGTCGATCACGCTGCGGGCCTGCCAGTTGCCCGCGGAGGACATGGGCACCGACAGGGGCGTGAAATCGAGGTCGAACGGGATGTGGTAGTTCACGTCGTGCTGGCCCTGGCCGGTCCCGGCCTGTAGCTCTGGGGCCATTTGGTAGGCGACGTCAGCCCACTTGTAGCTGGGCCAGCGCTCGGGGTTGTAGGACCAGACGGCGTTGTAGTCGAGGGTGGTTCCGTCGGTCGAGCCGGCGGCCACCTGGATGGCGCTCGCGGCCACGATGTTGTTGGTGATCGTCGAGTGGTCGGACGAGCCGGCCAGGTCGATGGCGACCTCGGGTGTCAGGTAGGTGGTGTTGTGGGTGATGACCGTGCCCGGTGCGTCGGTCACCGAGACGGCCGACCCCCCGAGCGAGGAGGTGAAGTCGTTGCCGGCGATCACCGTCCCGGCGATGCCCGCACCGACCTTCACACCACCGGTGGTCGCGCGGACGACCGAACGCTCGATCCGGACGTGGTCGCTGGCGCCGGTGACGGCGACGGCCGGCCGAGCGATCTTGTCGTCCCGCTGCTCGATCCAGTTGCCGGAGAGCTCGACCCGGCTGACCCCGTCGAGCTCGAAGTGGGTCACGTCGAAGCCGGAGAACACGACGTCGTGCTGACCGGATATCTTCACCGCCTGTCGCAGCGGGCCGGCGATGACAGGGAAGGTCGACGTCCTGCCCGGGAGGGAGGACAGCTTGCCGATGCGGCCCGTGCCGCGGAAGGTGATCGGCTTGCCGGGCTCGCCGGAGCGCCGGACGGTCACGTCCTCGGGGTAGGTGCCCGGCGAGACCTCCACGGTCTGGCCGGGCAGTACCCGGTCGGCGGCGGCCTGGATGGTGCAGAGCGGCTGGGCCTGGGTGCCCGGTCCGCTGTCCTTGCAGAGACCGCCCTGGACGTACAGGACGGCGGTCGGCTCGGCCGCGGCCGCAGGCAGTGGCAGGCCCACCACCGCGGAGACCACGGCGGCGCTCAGCCCGGCCACGTGACGCATGCGCACGATGCATTTCCCCCAAAAGTCGTCAAAGCCGCGAAACCCCGGGTGAGTGCGACCCGGTTGGGCCGTACACACTTTGATGGAGCGTCTGCGGAGCATTGGTGAGCATTATGGGGGGCGGGAGGACACTTTCGGCCGCGGGGGTCGGTGGACGCGGTCGGCCGCCGGCCCGTGAGGCGCTCTGGACCTGCGGCGATCCGCTCGCTACGGTGTTGGGCGTCGTGTGCAGGCAACACCGCCTGCGACGCGGGAGCTCGGAGCACCGGGCTGAGAGGACGCTGACCGGGACGTCGACGGACGGACCGACGGCTGCGTCGACCGCAGGAACCTGACCGGGTAATGCCGGCGTAGGGAGTAGAGGTCAGATGACCACGTTCGAAGCACAGCCGCAGTCTGTCCGGAGCACCCCCAGCAGCGAGCGCACCGGCTACCCGACCCCGGCCTGGCACAAGGCCTACCGCGAGGGATCGCGCCCCGACCTGCGCGTCCCGTACCGCGAGGTGCGGCTCACCAACGGCGGGACCGTCCCGCTGTACGACACCTCCGGCCCGTACACCGACCCGTCGTACGAGCCCGACGTGCGGCGCGGCCTGCCGGCGCTGCGGGACCCCTGGATCCGCCAGCGCGGCGACGTCGAGGAGTACGACGGCCGCGAGCCGCGCCCCGAGGACGACGGGATCAAGCACACCTCGCCGCGCGGCGGGAACCTGCGCAACCTGGACGCCGTCTTCCCCGGCCGCCCGCGCCGTCCGCTGCGCGGCCGCGGTGGTGCCGCTGTCACCCAACTCGCCTACGCCAAGCGGGGCGTGGTGACTCCGGAGATGGAGTTCGTGGCGCTGCGCGAGGGCCTGGCGCCCGAGTTCGTGCGGGCCGAGGTGGCCCGCGGCCGGGCCGTCATCCCGGTCAACGTGAACCACCCGGAGGTGGAGCCGGCCATCATCGGCACCAACTTCCTGGTGAAGATCAACGCCAACATCGGCAACTCGGCCGTCACCTCCTCGATCGAGGAGGAGGTGGAGAAGATGACCTGGGCCACCCGCTGGGGCGCCGACACCGTCATGGACCTCTCCACCGGCCGCAACATCCACACCACCCGCGAGTGGATCCTGCGCAACTCCCCGGTGCCGATCGGCACCGTGCCGCTCTACCAGGCCCTGGAGAAGGTGGACGGCCGGGCCGAGGAGCTGAGCTGGGAGGTGTACCGGGACACCATCGTCGAGCAGTGCGAGCAGGGCGTCGACTACATGACCGTCCACGCCGGCGTGCTGCTGCGCTACGTCCCGCTCACCGCGCGCCGCAAGACCGGCATCGTCTCGCGCGGCGGCTCGATCATGGCGGCCTGGTGCCTGGCCCACCACCAGGAGAACTTCCTCTACACCAACTTCGAGGAGCTCTGCGACATCCTCGCCTCCTACGACGTCACCTTCTCGCTCGGTGACGGCCTGCGTCCGGGCTCGATCGCGGACGCCAACGACGAGGCGCAGTTCGCCGAGCTGAAGACCCTCGGCGAGCTCGGCCGGATCGCCCGCGAGCGGGACGTCCAGGTGATGATCGAGGGCCCGGGCCACGTCCCGATGAACAAGATCCGGGAGAACATGGATCTCCAGAAGGAGATCTGCGACGAGGCGCCGTTCTACACCCTCGGCCCGCTGACCACGGACGTCGCCCCCGGCTACGACCACATCACCTCGGGCATCGGCGCCGCGATGATCGCCTGGTGGGGCACCGCGATGCTCTGCTACGTGACGCCCAAGGAGCACCTGGGCCTGCCCAACCGGGACGACGTCAAGACCGGCGTGATCACCTACAAGATCGCCGCGCACGCCGCCGACCTGGCCAAGGGCCACCCCGGCGCCCAGGCCTGGGACGACGCCCTCTCCGACGCCCGTTTCGAGTTCCGCTGGGAGGACCAGTTCAACCTGGCCCTCGACCCGGAGACCGCCCGTGACTTCCACGACGAGACCCTCCCCGCCGAGCCCGCCAAGACCGCGCACTTCTGCTCGATGTGCGGCCCGAAGTTCTGCTCGATGAAGATCTCCCAGAAGATCCGCGACGAGCACGGCGACGGCTCCACCGCCGTCTCCAGCGAGTTCGACGCCGAGGCCCTGGCCGGCATGGCCGAGAAGTCCGCCGAGTTCGCGGCCCAGGGCAACAAGGTCTACCTGCCCCTGGTCGACTGACCCGGGACACCCGAGCGCCTG
>NZ_JBHVET010000669.1:0-4760 GCF_042802135.1 Kitasatospora sp. NPDC057512 | reverse complement strand
CGCCGGGGCCCTGCCGTCCGACCCGGACCCCGCGGGTCCGGTCGGGTCAGACGCCGTACTCGTCCAGCGGCGGGCAGGAGCAGACCAGGTTGCGGTCGCCGTACGCGCCGTCGATCCGGCTCACCGGCGGCCAGTACTTGTCCGCCGGGTTCACGCCCGCCGGGAAGACCGCCTCCTGCCGCGAGTAGCCGTGCGCCCAGTCGCCGGCCAGCGTGGCGGCGGTGTGCGGGGCGTTGCGCAGCGGGTTGTCGTCGGCCGCCCACTCGCCCGAGCCGACCTTGTCAACCTCGGCCCGGATGGTGATCATCGCGTCGCAGAACCGGTCGATCTCGTGCAGGTCCTCGGACTCGGTCGGCTCGATCATCAGCGTGCCGGCCACCGGGAAGGACATCGTCGGCGCGTGGAAGCCGTAGTCGATCAGGCGCTTGGCGATGTCGTCCACCGTCACGCCCGTCTCCTTGGTCAGCGGGCGCAGGTCGATGATGCACTCGTGCGCGACCAGCCCGCCCGGGCCGGTGTAGAGCACCGGGAAGTGCGGGGCCAGGCGCTTGGCGATGTAGTTGGCGTTCAGCACCGCGACCTGGGTCGCGCGCTTGAGGCCCTCGCCGCCCATCAGCCGGACGTACGCCCAGGAGATCGGCAGGATGGCCGCCGAGCCCCACGGCGCGGCCGAGATCGGGCCCACGCCGGTGGCCGGGCCGGCCTCCGGCTGCAGCGGGTGGTTCGGCAGGTACGGCGCCAGGTGGGCGCGCACCGCGACCGGGCCGACGCCCGGGCCGCCACCGCCGTGCGGGATGCAGAAGGTCTTGTGCAGGTTCAGGTGCGAGACGTCCGCGCCGAACTTGCCCGGCTTGGCCAGGCCGACCAGGGCGTTCAGGTTGGCGCCGTCCACGTACACCTGGCCGCCGGCCTCGTGCACCAGGGCGCAGATGTCGGTGATCTGGGTCTCGTACACGCCGTGGGTGGACGGGTAGGTGACCATCAGCACGGCGAGGTTGTCGCGGTGCTGCTCGATCTTGGCCTTCAGGTCCTCGACGTCCACGTCGCCGTCGACCAGGGTCTTCACCACGACCACGCGCATGCCCGCCATCACCGCGGAGGCCGCGTTGGTGCCGTGCGCCGAGGACGGGATCAGGCAGACGTCGCGCTGGGTGTCGCCGTTGGCGTGGTGGTAGGCGCGCACGGCCAGCAGACCGGCCAGCTCGCCCTGCGAGCCCGCGTTCGGCTGGATCGACACGGCGTCGTAGCCGGTCACCTCGACCAGCTGCTGCTCCAGCTGGCGGATCAGGGTCAGGAAGCCCTGGGCCTGGTCGATCGGCGCGAAGGGGTGCAGCTGGCCGAACTCCGGCCAGGTCACCGCCTCCATCTCGGTGGTCGCGTTGAGCTTCATGGTGCAGGAGCCCAGCGGGATCATGCCGCGGTCCAGCGCGTAGTCCCGGTCCGACAGGCGGCGCAGGTAGCGCAGCATGGCGGTCTCCGAGCGGTGGCTGTGGAAGACCGGGTGGGTCAGGTACTCGTCCTCGCGCAGCAGCGCGGCGGGCAGCGCCTCGGCGGCCTCGGCGACCTCGACGGCGGGGACGCCGAACGCGGCCCAGACGCCGGCCAGGTGCTCGCGGGTGGTGGTCTCGTCGGTGGAGACGGAGATCCGGTCCGCGCCGTCCTGGTGGACGTTGATGCCGTTGGCGCGGGCGGCGGCGGCGATCTCGGCGGCGCGGCCCGGGACGACGGCGGTGACGGTGTCGAAGAACTCGCCGTGCAGCAGCTCGACGCCGCCGGCCCGCAGGCCCTCGGCGAGGGCGGCGGCGTAGCGGTGGGTGCGGCGGGCGATGTCGGCCAGGCCGTCCGGGCCGTGGTAGACGGCGTACATCGAGGCCATCACGGCGAGCAGCACCTGGGCGGTGCAGATGTTGCTGGTGGCCTTCTCGCGGCGGATGTGCTGCTCGCGGGTCTGCAGCGCCAGGCGGTAGGCGCGGTTGCCGTCCGCGTCCACGGAGACGCCGACCAGACGGCCGGGCAGCGAGCGGGCGTACTCGGCGCGCACCGACAGGTAGCCGGCGTGCGGGCCGCCGAAGCCCATCGGCACGCCGAAGCGCTGCGAGGTGCCGCAGGCGATGTCGGCGCCCAGCGAGCCCGGGGACTTGAGCAGGGTCAGCGCCAGCAGGTCGGCGGCGACGGCGACGATCGCGCCCAGGCCGTGCGCCTGCTCGATCACCGCGGTGAGGTCGCGGACCACACCGGTGGCGCCCGGGTACTGGAGCAGCACGCCGAAGACGCCGCGCTCGACGATCTCGGCCGGGATGCCCTCGGACAGGTCCGCGACGACGACCTCGACACCGGTCGGCACGGCGCGGGTGTTGATCACCGCGACGGTCTGCGGCAGGGTCTCGGCGTCGACCAGGAAGACGCCGCCCTTGACCTTGGTGACGCGGCGGGCCAGCGCCATCGCCTCGGCGGCCGCGGTGCCCTCGTCCAGCAGCGAGGAGCCGGAGGTCGGCAGGCCGGTCAGGTCGGAGACCAGGGTCTGGAAGTTGAGCAGCGCCTCCAGGCGGCCCTGCGAGATCTCCGGCTGGTACGGGGTGTAGGCGGTGTACCAGGCCGGGTTCTCCATGACGTTGCGCAGGATCACCGGCGGGGTGAAGGTGCCGTAGTAGCCCAGGCCGATCATCGGCTGGAGCACCTGGTTGCGGCCGGCCAGCTCGCGCAGCTCGGCGAGGACCTGGGCCTCGGTCCGGCCCGCGGGCAGGCCCAGGGCGGTGATGGAGCGGATCGCCTCGGGCACCGCGGTGGCGGAGAGCTCGTCCAGCGAGCCGTAGCCGACGGACGCCAGCATCTTCTCCTGCGCGGCGGCGTCGGGGCCGATGTGGCGGTTCTCGAAGGGGCTGGCCAGCTCAAGCTCGGTGAGGGTCGAGGCGCCGGTGGGGCGTCCCGCGTTCGGCTGGGCGTTCATGGTGGTCGAGGCCTCCTGGTCACGGACCGGCGGGGGTACGCACGCCGGCCGGCCTCGCCGCTGCGGACAGCGGACAGCGGACGAACCTGGGCGGGCGGACCCGACAGGCCTCCCCCTCTGTCATCGGGACCTGAGAGCTTCACCCGCACGGGGCGCTGTGGGCGCTCCGCCGGCTTGCACCGTCGGTGAGGGTGGTGATCGTCGGCTTCCGCGCCGACGCTCCTGCCCTGCTTTCCAGAGTGACCTACCCCACACGGTACGGATGCCTGAGAGATTCCGGGGAGGAGTTGCTCCTTCGGCGCTCCGACCAGCGGCTTTCGCAGTCGGAGACTCTCCCGAGCGGGCTCTGCGGTCGACGCCCAGGGTACCAGCGGGAGGCCTCCCGATCACGGGTGCGTCAGGTCGTTCGGGGTCTACGCGCGTCCCCCGGACGGTCCAGCGCGCAGCCCGTCCGGCGCACCCCGCTCGCGTCCGTCCGATTCATGGCTTTTGGTGTGAAGTGGCGGACGGAACGGGTGCTCCGGCCGCCTTCCTGCGGGAGTTCCGCAAGCTCAGCGCACGGGAGGAAAGAGTGCAGACCGACATCGACCCCCGGGACCTCATCGGTCACAAGGCCGTCGACCGCAACGGAGACAAGATCGGCACGGTCGACGAGGTCTACCTGGACGACGCCACCGGCCGGCCCGAGTGGGCCGCGGTCCGGACCGGCATCTTCGGCCGGGACGCCTTCGTCCCGCTGACCACGAGCGAGTTCGCCGGCGACGAGCTCCGGGTGCCGTACGACAAGTCGCTGGTGAAGGAGTCGCCGGACTTCGGCGTCGGCCAGCACCTGTCCCCCGCCCAGGAGCTCCAGCTGTACCGCTACTACGGGCTCGACACCCCGATGGACGGCCGCCCGAGCCACGAGAACGGGAGCCGGCCCAAGCAGGCCGACCTCGACTTCGGCACCACGGCGGCGGCCGCCGCCACGACGACCGCGGCGGCCCCGGCCAAGTCGCTCACCTTCCACACCCCCGAGCGCTCCCCCGAGCCCGCGCCCGAACCCGCCCCGGTCAGAGCCCCCGTCGCCGCCCCGCCCACCGCCGCTCTCACCGACAGCACCAGAACCGCCCCGGAGGCCGACATGCGGATGCTCAGCACCCCCGAGGCCGCCACCGCCACCCCGGCGGCCGCGCCCACCACTGCCACCACTGCCACCTCCGCCGCACCCGCCGTGGAGCCGAAGCCGCAGTCGCAGCCCGCCCCCGCGCCGTCGCCCGCCCCGGCGGCGACCGTCGGCGCCGCGCACACCGACGGCGCCTCGTCCGCCCCCAGCGGCCCGGTCGAGATCACCTGCCGCGAGGAGCGGCTGGAGGTCACCACCGAGTGGCACACCCTCGGCACCGCGAAACTGCGCAAGTACGTGACGACCGAACAGGTCGAGCGCCGCGTCCCGGTGGTCCACGAGCGCGTCCGGGTCGAGCGGATGCCGGTGAGCGACGCCGAGCGCGCCACGCTCACCGGGAAGGAGATCGCCGAGGCCGTCGAGGAGGTCACCCTCCGCGAGGAGCGCGCGGTGGTCCGCAAGTACCTCGCGCCCGTCGAGCGGGTCCGCCTGGTCGTCGAGCGCTACACGACGGAGGAGGTGGTCCGGGAGGAACTCCGCCGCGAGCACGTCGAGGTCCACGACACCACCGCCACCCAGAACACCTCCCCGACCGGCACGACCCCGCCCGCCGCCTCGCCCCCCGCCACCGACTCACCCCGCCCGGCCGCACTGCGCCCGCTCGTCTGACACCACCCGCGAAGAGGGGCCCCGGACACCGTCCGGGGC
>NZ_JBHVET010000668.1:0-4765 GCF_042802135.1 Kitasatospora sp. NPDC057512 | reverse complement strand
CCGTTCCCCCGTTCCCCCGTGTCCCCCGTGGTTTCGGGCCCGGCGCCCCCCGGCGCCGGGTCAGTCCGTCGCGATGGCCGCGAGGACGTTCATGCGTCCGGCCCGGAAGGCCGGGACGAGTGCGGCGAACAGGCCGATCAGCACCGAGGCGACCAGCGTGACCGCCACCGTGGCGGTCGGGACGGAGAGCGTCCCGAGGCCCTGGTCCCGCAGCACCCGCTGGGCGGTGACGCCCCAGCCGAGGCCCAGTCCGGTGCCGAGGACGGCGCCGAACACCGCGATCACCACGGACTCCAGCCGGATCATCCGGCGCAGCTGGCGGCGGGAGAGCCCGATCGCCCGCAGCAGGCCGATCTCGCGGGTCCGCTCGACCACCGACAGCGCCAGGGTGTTGACCACGCCGAGCACCGCGACCGTGATGGACAGCGCGACCAGCCCGTAGATCAGGTAGAGCAGGGTGTTGATCTGGGACTGGGCGAGCTCCTTGTAGCCGGCCCGGTCCTTGATGGTGAGCTGCGGGTACTCCTTCAGCCCGTCCTCCAGCGCGGTCAGCGTCCGGTCGACGTCGGCGCCCTGGGAGGCCTTGGCGAAGAAGGTCCACACCGGCGGCTGCTCGGCGGCCGGGACGACCTTCTCCATGGTGTCCATGGCCACGAAGGAGCCGTCGCCGAACAGCTCGCCCTTGCCGAAGACCGCGCCGACCGGCACCGTCTGGGTGCGGCCCTGGCCGTAGTCGACGGTGACCTGGTCGCCGACCTTCAGGCCGTGGTCCTTGGCGAAGGCGGCGCCGATCCCCAGCGAGCCGCGCTGGAGCGAGTCCACCGCACCGGAGTCGACGGTAGGCCGGAAGTCGGTGCCGAAGAAGGACGGCGGCACGGCGGTCAGCGGGGTCCTGGCCTTCTGCCCGTCCGGCAGTTGGACCTTGGCGGCGAAGAACCGCTGGGTGGTGACGTGGTCGATGCCCGGGGTCTTCCGGACCGCGTCCATCATCTCGGGGGTGATCGCGGTACGGCCGCCGGAGACGATGTAGTCCGCGCCCACCGACTTGTCGATCTGCGCGCTGGTCGAGGTGACGGCCGAGGAGCTGAACACCGCGGAGGCGATCACCAGCGCCAGGCCGATCATCAGCGCGGCGGCGGTGGCGCCGGTGCGGCGCGGGTTGCGCATCGCGTTGCGCTGGGCCAGCCTGCCGGACGGGCCGAACAGCGCCGGCAGCAGCGCGCCGAGCACCCGGACGACGGCCGAGGCCAGCAGCGGGCCGAGCACCACGAAGCCGATCAGGGTGAGCACCACGCCGAGGCCCAGGTACCGGCCGCCGGTGGCCGCCTTCTCCGCCCCCGCGCCGAACACCAGCAGCGAGCCGCCGCCCGCCGTCAGCAGCAGGCCGAGGCCGGTGCGGACGAGGTTGGCCCGGGCCTCCGCCGGGGTGCCGTGGTCGCGCAGCGCGGCCATCGGCGAGATCCGGCTCGCCCGGCGGGCCGGGAACCAGGCCGCGACCAGGGTGACCACGATGCCGAGCGCGTACCCGGCGATGAACACGTCCGGCCCGATCCGCAGGTCGGCCGCCTCCAGGTCCATGCCGATCGCGCTCATCAGCTTGATCAGGCCGACCGCCACGCCCAGGCCGGCCGCGACCCCGAGGGTCGAGCCGAGCACGCCCAGGATCAGCGCCTCGACCAGCACCGAGCGGTTGACCTGCCGCCGGCTGCCGCCGATGGCGCGCAGCAGGCCGATCTCCCGGGTGCGCTGGGCGACCAGCATCGAGAAGGTGTTGACGATCAGGAAGGCGCCGACGATCGCCGAGACGAAGGCGAAGCCGAGCATCGCGTACTTCATGAAGCCGAGGCCCTTGCCGACCTGCTCGCTGCGGTCGGCCTTCTGCTCGGCCGCCGTCTTCACCTGGTACCCGGCGCCGAACTGGGCCAGCGCGTCGGCCTTGAGCCGGTCGTCGCCGTACGCCTCGACGGTGCTGAAGGCCGGCCCGCCGAGCAGGGCCTGCTGGGCGGTCGGGGTGTCCAGGAAGCCGAGCGCCGCGCCCGGGTTGGTGGTGGTGAAGGTGCCGATGCCGACGATGGTGAAGTCGTGCCGGCCGAGGGGGTTCTCGACCCTGAGTCGGTCGCCGAGGCCGAGCTTGGCCTTCTTCACGGTGTCCGCGTCCAGCAGCAGCTCGGTCGGGCCCCGCGGCGTGTGGCCGGAGGTGACCTTCAGCGGGTTGCCCGGGGTGTCGGTCCAGTTGCCGAGCAGGGTGGGCGCGCCGGTGGTCGGGCCGACCAGCTTGTTGGTGACCGGGTTGATCATGACGGCGTTCTCGACCAGCACCTGGCCGACGGCGCTCTTCACCCCGGGCAGCGCGGCGACCTGCCGCTCCAGCTCGACCGGGACGGTCGGCGGCTTGACGGCGGCCTGCTGCTCCTCGTCCTCGGCCGGCTTGGGCGGCTGGACCGAGACGTCGGAGGAGGTCGCGGCGAAGAGCTTGTCGAAGGTGCCGGTGGCGGTGTCGGAGAACACCAGGGTGCCGGAGACGAAGGCCACCGACAGCACGACGGCGATGAGCGAGAGCGCCATCCGGCCCTTGTGGGCGAAGAAGCTCCGCAGTGAGGTCTTGAGCAGCATGGTTGGTGTCGTCCCGCCGCTCAGCTGGTGCGCTTGCCGTCGAAACGGCGCATGCGTTCGAGGACGGAGTCGGCGGTGGGCGCGTACATCTCGTCCACGATCACGCCGTCGGCGAGGAAGAGCACGCGGTCCGCGTAGCCGGCGGCGACCGGGTCGTGGGTGACCATCACGATGGTCTGGCCCAGCTCGTCCACCGAGCGGCGCAGGAAGGTCAGCACCTCGGCGCCGGACCGGGAGTCCAGGTTCCCGGTGGGCTCGTCGCCGAAGATGATCTCGGGGCGGGCGGCCAGCGCCCGGGCCACCGCGACGCGCTGCTGCTGGCCGCCGGAGAGCTGGGTGGGACGGTGCTTGAGCCGGCCGGACAGGCCGACCGTCTCCACCACCTGGTCCAGCCAGGCCTGGTCGGGCCTGCGCCCGGCGATGTCCATCGGGAGCGTGATGTTCTCCAGCGCGTTCAGCGTCGGGAGCAGGTTGAAGGCCTGGAAGATGAAGCCGATCTTGTCGCGCCGGAGCCTGGTGAGCTGCTTGTCCTTCAGGCCGGTGATCTCGGTGTCGCCGATCCGGATCTGCCCGGAGGTGACGGTGTCGAGGCCCGCCAGGCAGTGCATCAGGGTGGACTTGCCGGAGCCCGACGGCCCCATGATCGCGGTGAACCGGCCGCGCTGGATGTCGACGTCGACCGCGTCGAGCGCGGTCACCCTGGTCTCGCCCGAGCCGTACGCCTTGGTGACCTGACGGGCCGACGCGGCGACGGCGGGCGCCCCGCCGGGAAGCTGGGGGTCGTACACGGCTGCTGCTGCCGTCGTCACTGGGACACTCCTAAGGAAGATGCGCTCACCCGTTGGCCCCCCAGCCTCACGGGCCCGCCCGCCGCGCGACATGGCGCGGGCGGTAGTCCTCGACCGGGAGTTGTCTCCACCCTCCCGGTGGACCTGGCCACCGGACCCGGCGCAACCGGGCCGCTTCCTGGCGGGTGGGGATGTGTGAACCACGTTAGGAGTCGTCGGCGGAGCGCTCGTCATCCGCCGGAATGAAGCCGCCCAACCAAGGATCTACGGGCCCCGGCGCGGCTCCCCCTAGGGGTCGCCGCGGCCCGTCTCGGGGACGCCCCGTACGGGCCGGCGGCGACGGTCCGTCAGCTCGTCAGCGCGGGTGCGGCCAGCCGCTCCAGGGCCGTGGCGAAGCCGTCCACGACCGGGGCCAGCAGCGTTTCGGTCTCGCGCTCCACCAGGGTCGTCCCGTCCTCCCGGGCGGTGATGTGGCGGTCGAGCACGAACCAGCCCTGGGTGATGTGGCCGGCGCCCATCGAGCTGAGCACCGGGCGCAGCGCGTAGTCCACCGCGAGGACGTGCGCGGGCGAGCCGCCGGTGGCGAGCGGCAGGACGGCCTTGCCGGCCAGGGCGTACTGCGGGAGCACGTCCAGCAGGGCCTTCAGCAGGCCCGAGTAGGCGGCCTTGTAGACGGGGGTGCCGACGACCACGCCGTCGGCGCGGGCGAACAGCTCGGTGACGGCGACGATCTCGGGGTGGTCGAAGTCGCCCGACAGCAGCGCGTGCGCGGGCAGGCTGCGGGCCTCGAAGGGGACGACGTGGTGGCCGCGCTCCGCCAGCCGCGCGTCGACGTGGCGCAGCAGGCGGGTGGTGCGGGAGGTGGCGGACGGGGAGCCGGAAACGGACAGGACGACGGCCATGGGTTCACCTCTGGCTGGAAGCGGGGCGGCGCGGTGCGGCGGCGGGGGGAGGGCGCCGCGGTGGGGGCCGGTACCGGGGGCGGTGCGGGACGGTGCGGGGGGGGCGCGGGGCACCGGGGCGCTACGTCGGCGGACGTGCGGGGCGTGCGGGGAGTACGGGGACCCGACGGGCGCGTGTCAGCCGCGACAGAGCGAACAGGCCACACCGCGCCGCAGGTCGACGTGCCGCCGACGCGTGAGTGCCCAACGCTGGTCCATGCCTGGAATGCAAACACGCTGTGTTCGAGCTGGTCAAGAAACGTTTCAGCCGCTGGAACGGCGGGTGTCCGGACGTTTCGGCGGAACGATTCGGGGCGTGCATCAAAACTGCTACAAGAGGCCTGGTGGGCCCCCCGGGGGGAGTCAGCCGGACCGGGGTCGGGCATCCTCGTCGGCATGAACACGTGGCAGGAGGGCCGCCCG
>NZ_JBHVET010000667.1:0-4769 GCF_042802135.1 Kitasatospora sp. NPDC057512 | reverse complement strand
GTCCGCGGGCGCCACGGGGCGGGCGCCTGCCGCCCGGGCCGTCACCGCGGGGGTGCCGGCGCCGGCCCGGGCGGTGGGGTCAGTTGAAGACCACGACGTCGGTGCGCATCGGCAGCGGACTGTTCCACCCGATGTTGATCTTGAAGGTCACCACGCCGTTGCCCGGGGCGATGCTCGAGACCTGGAAGGCCGCGGCGCCGACGAACCGGTTGCCGTTGGAGTCGATCTCGGAGGCCGTGATGACGACCGTCGAGTCGATCCCGATGACGTTCCAGGACAGCTGGAGGTTGAAGGTCCCGTTGCCCGGGCTCCACGTCCACCAGGCCCGGTTCACGGAGCCGACGTTGCCGCCGATGGCCGCGAGGCCCTCGTCCCGGACGGCGGGCAGCGAGCTGTGCGTGATCTGCGGGACCTCGGAGGCGGAAGGTTCGACTGCGGCCATGGTGGCACTCCCTGCGCCGGGAGGGCCCCCACGAGCCCTCCGGATACTCAGAGTGTCCACCGTTGCGCACAGCGTCACAATCACTCGTGCGAGTGAACCACCGGCGTGTCGCCCCGCCACCCGCGCCACCCGCGCCACTGCGGCCCCGAGCCGTGCGCCGCCCGGCGCGCACCACCCGCCACCCGCCCACGCGCCCGCAGCCCCCCGGCCGGCGGCCCGCCTTGACACCCCAGGTCGTATCCAGAATATTAGATACGTCCCCGAGGGGCCGGACGGCGGAAGGAGCGTGTGCGGTGGACCTGGACCCGCTGGCCGTGCACAAGGCGCTCGCCAACCCGGCGCGCGCGGACTTCCTGCGCTGGCTCAAGACGCCCGAGCGCTACTTCGACGAGCCGTACTACCGCGAGCGCGGCGTCGGCTTCCACATCGGCGTGTGCGTCACCGACATCCAGGAGCGCTCGGGGCTGTCCCAGTCGGTGGTCTCCGGCTACCTGCAGATCCTGCGCGAGGCCGGGCTGCTGGTGTCCGAGCGCGTCGGCAAGTGGACGTTCTACCGGCGCGACGAGGAGACCATCGCCGCCTTCGCCGCGTACGTGCGCGACGAACTCTGACCCACCCCGTCCCGCTTCGGGGGGCGCCCGCCCGGCGCCCCCTTTTCTTCGACCCAAACGCATCCAACTATCTAGATTTGTGTATCCAATGGAGGCTGTCGTGCCACGCACCGCTCCCGCCCGAAACGCCCTGGCCGTCCCGGTCCTGGCGCTGGGCGTGTTCGGCATCATCACCACCGAGATGGGCGTCGTCGGCGTCCTGCCCTCCCTGGCCGAACGCCTGCACGTCACCCCCGCCGCCGCCGGATGGCTGGTCGGCGCCTTCGCCCTGACCGTCGCCGCCACCGGCCCCGTCGGCGTCCTGCTCGCCTCCCGGCTGCGCCGCAAGACCGTCCTGGCCGCCGCGCTCGCCCTCTTCGCCGCCTCCAACGCCGTCTACGCGCTCGGCCACTCCTTCCCCCTCGTCCTGGCGTTCCGGATCCTGCCCGCGCTGCTCCACCCCGTCTTCTTCGCGCTCGCCCTGACCGCCGCCACCCGCCTGGCCGCGCCCGGCAAGGCCGCCCGCGCCGCCACCACCGTCTTCGCCGGCGTCAGCGCCGGCTTCGCGTTCGGCGTGCCCGTCACCTCCTACCTCGCCGAGCACATCTGCCTGCCCGCCGCGTTCTGGGCCGCCGGCGCCGTCAACCTCCTCGCCTGCGCCGGCGTCCTCGCCTTCTTCCCCGACCTGCCCGACACCGCGCCGCCCACCTACGCCGGACAGCTGGGCATCCTGCGCCGGCCCCGGCTGTGGCTGGCCGTCGCCGCCGTCACCCTGGTGTTCGCCGCGATGTTCAGCGGCTACGGCTACATCGCCGAGTACCTGGGACGCGTCACCGGCCTCGCCCCCTCCCTCACCGGCCCCGTCCTGATGGCCTTCGGCGTCGTCATGACCGCCGGCAACACCGTCTTCGGCCGCCTGCTGGAACGCGGCCTCGTGCGCACCGTCACCGCCTACCCGCTCCTCTACCTCGCCCTCTACCTCCTGATCGACGCCGCCGGCCCCCACCGCCTGCCCATGCTCGCCGCCGTCCTGGCCTGGGGCGCCGTCCACTCCGGCGGCCTCGCCGTCGCCCAGGCCTGGCTCGCCCGCGACGCCACCGACGCCCCCGAGTTCGGCAACAGCCTCTTCATCTCCTTCTCCAACCTCGGCATCACCCTGGGCACCGCCCTGGGCGGAGCCGTCGTCACCACCGCCGGCCCCCGCCACCTGCCCCTGGCCGGCGCCGCCCTCGCCGCCGCCGCCCTGGCCGCCGTCCTCCTGCGCCGCCGCCTGGACCCCCGCCGGCCCAGGCCCGACCAGCCCCGGCACGACGAGCCGCGGCAGGACGAGCCGCGGCACGAGGAGCCCCAGCCCGCCCCGGCCCCCTGACCGGCCCCGCCGACCCGCACCCCCGCCCCGCCCCGGGGCTCGGGTTCCCGTGAACGCCGCACCCCCGGTGCCGCCGGGCAGGCGACGAAGGAGGGAAAGGACCACCCCCCCGGGGAGGCCGGCCGAACAGCCGGCATCGACCGCGGGAGCGGCCGCGGTGTCCGGGCCCGTGCGGCCGCCGGGAGCCGGCCGCCGCACCCCGGGCGTTCCCCGACCGGGGACCAGGGCGCGCGCGGACGGCGCGCCACTGCGCCTTCGCCCGAAGCGTCCGAAGTCCCGGCGTCCTTCGGCGACCCGCGCGGCCCGTGGCGGCGCGGGTCCGGACGAGAACGCCGACGTACCGCCACGGCGGCACGTCCCGAACGGCGACGGCCTCCCGACACGCACCGGGCAGGACCTCGGCGCCGCGGCCGCCGGGCCGGACACCAGGCCCCGGAGAACGCCCCCCGGCAACCGCGGCGCCGCGACGACCTGCCGGACCCGCCGGCAGGGGGGCAGGGGGCGCGGGCTCAGGCGTAGCGGTCGAACAGGGCCTGGAGGTAGTCCTCCAGGCGGCCCGTCAGCACGGCGGGCGTCAGGTCGGTGCGGCCCAGCTCGCGCCAGGGCTCGGCGACCTTCCGGGCGTCCGGGGCGAAGGCGAGGGTGTCCAGCAGCCGCCAGTACAGGTGGTCGCGGCCTTCGGCGAGGGCGCGGCCGCCGGCGGCGGTGTAGCGGTCGGCGAAGGCCAGGCCCGCCTCGGGGCCGTGCAGCAGGGCCAGGGCGGTGGAGCAGTGGGCGACGTCCAGGTCGGCCGGCCCCCAGGACGTCTCCACCCAGTCGACGACCCCGCTGACGGCCAGGTGGTCGCCCGCGCCGGTGAACAGCACGTTGCCGGGGTGGAAGTCGCGGTGCAGGAAGCAGGAGCGGTGCGCGGGCACCGCGCCGCCGATCACCTCCACCGCCCGCCGCCACAACCCGGCGCGGGCGGTGCCCTCGGGCACGCCCACCCGCTCGGGGGCCGTCCACGCCTGCCAGGCACGCGGCCGGTCCTGCCCGCCGACGTCGAGGGCGTGCACGGCGGCCAGCTGCGCGGCCAGCAGGCCCGCGCGCAGCGGCGCCTCGCCGTCCTCGGCCACCCGCACGGTGCCGGGCAGGAGCGTCATCACCAGCGACGGGTACTCGCACACCGCCCCCGACCCGTCCACGCCGCGCAGGTGCGCCGCCGGGACCCCGCCGCCCTCCAGCAGGCGCAGCACCGCCGCCTCGCGGGCCAGCAGCCCCGGGGCGTGGCGGCGGTAGAACGGCTTGACGAAGGAGCGCAGCACCAGCGCGTACGGGCCCTCGCCACCCGCCCGTTCCACGTCCACGCGGCGCATCCGCGAGGTCCACCCGCCCGTGAGCGCGCTCACCCGCGTGACGCGCTCACCGGGCGCGAGGAGCCCCTCCACCCACCGGCGCGTGCCGTCCCATCCCTGGCCCCAGTCCCCACCGTCGATCATGGACGGCAAGCCTACGCCCCACCTCCGCCCCGCCCGCCCTGAGCAGACCTGACGCAGAGTCAACTCCCTTGCGGCCGGGGGGAGAGGCCCCCTGTTCCGGCAGGTGCCGACGTCCGGCGGGCCCTCAGGCCCGCGGGGCCCGGCGGGCCTCCGCGTCGGCGGCGGCCACCACCGCCGCCAGCAGCCCCGGGAACCGCCGCTCCAACTCCTCGCTGCGCAGCGCGTTCATCTTGGTCGTGCCCACGTAGTACTGGCGCAGCAGCCCCGCCTCGCGCAGCACGCTGAAGTGGTGGCTGGAGGTCGAACGCCCCACCGGCAGGTCGAAGGAACCGCAGCTGAGATCGGCCCCCGAGTGCGCGAGCGTGCGCACCACCGTCCTGCGGGCCGGATCAGCGAGCGCCTCCAGCACCTGCTGGACGCTCACGTCCTCCACACCAGGGTGCACGATCACCCGCGCCGCCACGCGTGCCCGCCCCACACCCACCACCCCTTCCCAACACTCGACCCCCGTCTGTCCGACAGTCAAAAACCGCGCGGCGTGCGCGACTTCACGAGCACGACGCTACCAGGGACGATCGCCCGGCCCCCGGCCTTCGCCCCCGGGGGCGCGGCGGACCCCGGGGGCGCCCCGGCGCCCCACCCGCCGCCCACACCCACCGCAACACCCGCGCAACACGCCCCGCCGCCCGGCACCGGACACGCGGGCGCACCACGCGCCGCAGCGGGACAGGGGCCTGGCGAAGGGCCGCGCACGGCGCGGGGGAGGCGCCCGCCGGGAACAGCAGGCAACGGCGGCAGACGGCGCGCCCCCCCCGGCCGGGGGCCGCGGGGGGCGCCCCCACCGGGCAACGGCCCACACCGGCCCACAGGGCACGCGCCGACGCACGGCG
>NZ_JBHVET010000666.1:0-4770 GCF_042802135.1 Kitasatospora sp. NPDC057512 | reverse complement strand
CCTGTGGGGTGCGGGGTCAGCAGGCCTTGACGTACCAGACCGGGCCCCAGTCGGCGTTGGGGTCGCCGTAGGGAGCGCCGGGCGTGGTGTAGATGAGGTTCTTGGACTTGCCGTACATCTTCGCCTTGAGGCCGGTGGACTGGTTGTTGTACCAGGACCCGCCGCTGTTCAGGCCGTCGGGGATCTCCTGGAGGACGCCGCAGACACTGAACTTGAACGCGAGCCCCTGGTAGTTGCTGTACTTGTAGCCGCAGATGAAGCCCTTGGGGCAGTCGGACGGAGCCGCCGAGATGGCCGGCTGGGCGTTCGCCGCGGGGGCGAGGAGCGTGGTCGCGGCGGCGAATCCGGCCGCGAGGACGATGCCGGCCTTGTGGACGAAGCGCATGGGGGACCTCCTGGGAGCAGTGACGTCGTGGTGCGGGCGGCCGGGTTCGGCGCCCGCACCTCAGTCTCGGAGTCCGGCGCACCGCCGCTCGACGTGTTTCGGCCTGGCCCGAATCACGGACGCACCGCTCAACTCCCGTACGAACCGGGCGCATCGGGCACCTCGGGCCCGTCGGGCACGCCCGGCCCGTCGCCGAGCAGGCCGAGGCCGAGGGCGGTCGGGCTGTGCAGCGCGGTGTTGCGGTACCGGGAGGTGCCGATCAGCCTGGCCTCGCGCAGCACGGTGGCGTGTTCGCTGGCGCTGGAGGGGGTGATCCCGGCGAGGGCGGCGAGCTCCTTCGTCGAGCAGCCGGGGTGGTCGGCGATCACCCGCAGCACGGCGGCCCGGGTGCGCCCGAGCAGGGCGGACACGGTGCTCGCCGAGCCCGCCGGGGCCGGGTCGGGGCCGAGCAGGTCCGGCCAGCCCGCGGGGCGGCTGTCGTCGATCGGGAAGGTGACCGCGGGCTGGGGCAGGCCGTGGGAGTCGTCGCTGACCATGGCCCGCTTGGCGAACACCGAGGGGGCCAGCAGGACGCCCTGCCCCTGGAGCCGCAGGTCGTGGTCGACCCTGCTGCGGACCTCCAGCACCGGCGGCTTCCAGCGCATCCACCGGGGGTTGGCGCCGGCGAGCAGGAGCTCGACGCCCCCGCCGAGGAACTGGCGCATCCGCACCGCCCGGTCGGTGGCGTGGCAGTCGGTGATCCGCGACCAGTAACGGCCGACCAGGTGCTCGTACAGGAGGCCGAGGCTCTGGGCGAGCTCCTCGCGCAGCGCGCCGTCCTCGGCCAGGCGGCGGGCCCACGTGGGGACGGGCTGGTGCTCGGCGATCGCGGCCAGCTCCGCCGCGACGAGCCGGCCCGGGGTCGCCCGTACCCGCTCCAGCAGCTCCTCCGGCCGGCCCGCCACCGCGGGCATCAGGAAGGTCGGCCCCCAGCCGTCCGCCGGTGCCAGGGAGAGCGCCATCCGGGCCCGCTCGGGCAGCCGCCCCAGGACGCTCCGCCGCCACGGGTCCAGCCGCGCCGCGCGGCTCCGGTCCTGCAGGGCCCTCGCCGCGGCCAGGAGTTCGGCGAACGGCATCGGACCCGCCGGCCGGGTCCTGGCCAGGTCCTGGGAGGTGAAGTGGATCCGGTAGACCATGGGTTCCCTCCGGGGCGGGCGACGGGGTCAGGTGCGTTTGAAGAACTCCACCTCCGCGAGCGCGATGGCGCGGCCGGGGCCGGTCCCGGCGGCCTCCCGGACGGTGAGCTTCACCTGGGTGACGTCGCTGATCCCGGTCTGCACGGTCTGCGGGCCCGGCTGGTCATTGAGCTGGACCTGCTGGGTGTGGACCGCGCCGTCCTTCCCGGTGACCTCCAGGGTGAGGACGACGGGGCGGGCCTGCTGCTGGAAGTGCTGGGGGTCGGCGGAGTCCCCGGTGTGGACGATCAGGTCCACCAGCCGGAACGGGGTGCGGAAGGAGAAGGTGACGGAGTCCCCGATCGCGGGCGCGCCCCAGTAGGTGTTGCTGAGGCCGTCGTCGGCCAGGGTGGCCGGGTGGCCCTCGACGGCGGCGCTCGCCGAGGTGGCGGCGGGGGCGATCGGCGCGGTGCCGCGGACCTTGTCCAGGACGTCCTGGAAGACCCGCTGACCGGCCGGGAAGAGCAGGACCCCGGCCACGACCACCGCGACGAGCGCGAGCAGGGCGATGGTGCGGCGCAGCGCGTTGCCCGAGCCGCCGATCCGCACCCGGCGCCGGAACGGCCAGCGGGTGCGCCACCAGGGCAGCTCGGCGACGGCTTCGGTGGGGGTCAGCGGTGCGGCGCAGCGGCGGCAGAACTTCCGCTCGGGCAGGTTGGGCGTGCCGCAGCGGGGGCAGGGCGGGCCGTCCTGGGTCTCGACGGCCTCGGTCGCCCGACTGACGGGGCGGGGCGCGACGGGCTTGGCGGGCTGGACGGCCACCGGGTCGGCCGGTGCGGCGGGGGCAGGGGCCGGGGTCTGTGCGGGGGCCGGCCGTACGGGGGCGGGCCGTACGGGGGCGGGCCGTACCTGCGCCGGCCGTACGGGGGCGGTGGCGGCGCGCGGGGGGTCGGCGGCGGCCGGGGGCTCGGCGGCCGGGGCCGGGGCGGACGGTTGCGATGCCTCGACCTGCTCCTTCGCCTCCTGCGCTTCCTGCTTCGCCTCGTTCCTGGCTTCCGGTTCGGCACGCGCCGTCCGGCGCGAGGCGCTGCGCCGTACGGGTTCGGCAGGAGCAGGAGCAGGCGCGGGGGTGGGCGAGGGAGCAGGCGCGGGCGTCGGCTCAGGCGTCGGCTTGGGCGCGGGCGTCGGCGCGGGCTCGGTCCGCGCGGGCGCGGGCACGGCCTGGGCGGCGCCGGCGTTGCGCGACCAGCCGAGGTAGGCGCCGCAGTTGCCGCAGAAGTCGTCCCCCTCCCCGTTGGCCGTTCCGCATTCGGGGCACACCGGCATTCGTCAGCCCTCCGCTCGCCCGGGTGGGCCGGGCAGGATCTCCACCCGGCAGGTCAGATGGACCGGACAGCCGGCCCTGACGACGGACCGCACCTGGTCCTCGTCCGGTTCCGCTCCGCGCAGCGGCCAGACCCGGACCAGCACGTCGCCGCTCGGTGCGGGCGGCAGCGCGGCGTCCGGGTCGGCGGACCAGGAGGCGCCGCCGCCGTCCACGATCTCGGCGCCGACGCCGAGCACCAGCCGCAGCCGTTCGGTGAGGCCGCGCCGGGTGCCGCGCCAGCGGTGCAGTTCCACCGCGCGCCCGACCACGGCCCGGCGCACCTCGACCGGCCAGGCCGGGTCGACCTCCACCGCGACCCAGGAGGCCAGCCAGTCGAGGAAGTCGGCCGGCGCGAGGCCGGGCTGGAAGTAGGCGGGCAGGTTGTCCAGGGTGGCGAAGACCGGGGCGAGGACGGTGTCCAGGCCGGCCGTGAACCGCTGGGCGAAGTCGTCCTCGGCGAACAGCGCGGGCAGCAGTTCGCCGATCGGGTGCGGGCTGGGCAGCCCGGGGACGGCGGCCCTGGTCATGACGCCCCGTCCTCGGCCTGCGCGGTGACCACGACCTGGTGCTGGTGGGAGAAGACCAGGGCGTCCGGCGGGACCTCGACCCGCTCGGTCGGCGCGCCCCGGCGTCCGGTGATCGGGTCGGCCGGGAACAGCCGCAGTTCGTCGACGCCCGCGACGGCGGCCACCCGCTGGAGCACCGCGAACACCTCCCCGTACTGCACCGCCCGGCCGAACGGCCAGCCCGTGCCGTCGGCGCCGCCGCGCAGCGGGTTGAGGTACCGGTAGAGCGCGGCGAGCACCTCCTCGCGGACCCGGTCGGGGTCGGCGGAGCGGGTGGTGAGCCGGGCGACCACCGTCACGCCCTGGTAGGCGGGCGGCTGGACGACCAGCCGGGTGCCGATCAGCCGCCGCTCGTCGAGGGCGGTCGCGACGGCGGCCAGCACCTGGTCGTCGGGGATCAGCTGCTCGAAGCGCAGCCGGTCGCCCTCGTCCGCGACGGCGTCGGGGACGACCAGCACCCGCACCGCGCCCGCCTCCCCGCCGGTGGCGGGCACGCAGCTGACCCGGGCGGCGGACGGCGCGGCCTGCCGGGCGATCAGCTCGAAGTCCCCGGCGGTGACGGCGCGTTCCTGGAGGCGCAGCTGGTGCGGGGCGCGGGCCTTGGCGTTCTCGACGGTCTCGCCGTCGACCCCGCCGCGGGCCGCCTCCCGGTTGTCCACCCGGGCGATGTACGGGACGGAGCTGCGCAGCACCGTGATGGTGCCGCGGGCGACGTTGCCCGCGATCCCGCCGCCGGTGCGGTAGCGCGGGACGCGCAGGTGGGCGCCCTTGGGCGGGACGGCGCCGAAGGCGCGCAGGCTGCCGTCCGGTTCGCGGACGGCGGGCGGGAAGAGGAACTCGCCGGTGGTGGCGTCCAGCACCACGTGCCGGTCGGTGGGTGAGGACTCGCCGAAGTGCTCGACGACCGTCCACCGTTCCCAGCCCTCGCCGGCCGCGACCTCGACCACCGGGGGCTCGCCGTCGAGCAGCACCGGGGGCCGGGCGAGTCGGAAGCGCTGGCCCGCGACGCCCTCCGAGGCGCCGAGCGGCGCGTCGGTGACGGTCTGCGCGTGGACGGCGGTGGCGGTGCCGCCGACGGTGAACACCTCGGCCCGGCGGATCGTGGGCGACTCGGAGTAGAACGGCTGGCCCGGCTGCGGCTCGGTGACCCGGCAGCGCAGCCAGCCGGCCCGCCGGCCGGCGACCACCGAGGCGGTGTGCCCGGCGGGCACGAAGACGACCACCTCGCCGGGCCGGTTGAGGCCGCCGGTGGTGTCGCTGCCGGTCTCGCAGGCGATCCAGCGCGCGCCGTCCCAGACC
>NZ_JBHVET010000665.1:0-4774 GCF_042802135.1 Kitasatospora sp. NPDC057512 | reverse complement strand
GGTCCGGATTGCCGGACTCCTCCGCCCGCGGCGGGGGCTCAGCGGACCATGGCCGCCAGGACGCTGTGCCAGTCCTCGCCGGGTTCGGGGGCGAGGGGGCCGGCCAGGGTGTCCGCCCGGTAGTGCCAGGGGCGGCGGAGGTCCTCGTCGGCGTCGGGGGCGGTGGTGATCGGGCTGTCGGAGCCGAGCAGGCGGACCAGTTCGGCGGTGAAATCGGGCCAGGAGACGTGTCCGCTCACCGCGTTGACGACCCGGCCGGCGGCGGGGTGGTCGGGGGCGAGGCAGGCGGTGAGGGCGCGGGCCAGGGCGGCGGCGTGCACCCAGGACGCGCCGTACCACTCGTCGTCGGCGGGCAGGCCGATCGGGCGTCCGGCCAGGGCGGCCTGGTAGAGGGCGCCGGTGGAGCCCCAGCGGAGCTGGTCGCGCAGGCGGTGGTGCGGGCCCCAGACGATCGGGGCGCGGACGGCGACGGCCTGGCCGCGGCCGGTGGCGGCGGCCTCGAAGAGGATGCGCTCGCTGTCCAGCTTGGCCTGCCCGTACGGGGTGACCGGCGCGCCGCCGGGGCCGCCCTCGGGGACCTCGGCGCCCGGCGGTCGGCCGTACGCGTCGATGCTGCTGACGAAGACGAACGGGCCGCCCCGCCAGCCGTCGACCAGCGCGCGCATCGCGGCGAGGTCGGTGGCGTGGTCGGTGAAGGTGCAGGCGGAGTGGATGACGGCGTCGACGCCTTCGACGGCCCGGCGCAGGCTGTCGAGGTCGCCGAGGTCGCCCTCCGCCACCTCGGCGCCGTTCAGCGCGGGCAGGTGCGCGGACTCGGGCCGGACCAGCACCCGGACCGGCCGGCCCTGGGCCATCAGCTCCTGGAGCACGGCCGCGCCGACGCCTCCGGTGGCGCCGGTGAGCAGGACGGTGCCGGTGCGGGCGCCGGTGGTCCGCGGGCGGGCGCCGGCCTGGGCGAGGGCGGCGCTGCGCTCGTCGGCGCGGGTGGCGAGCAGGGCGGCGAGGGCGCGCGGGGTGCGCTGCTCCAGGATGTCGAGGCCGGTGAGCGGCAGCCCGGTGCGGGTGCGCAGGCGTTCGGCGAGCTGGACGGCGACGAGGGAGTGGCCGCCGAGGGCGAAGAAGTCGCCGTCGGCGGGCGGGGTCGCGCTGAGCAGTTCGCCGAACGCCTGCCGGACGACGTCCAGCGGGCCGTCCTCCCGCCGGGCCACGGGCAGCGGCCCCGCGCCGGGCAGCCGGTCGCGGTCCGGGGTGCCGTCGAGGAGGCGGGGCAGCCGGTCCACCAGGGTGACCGCGCGCGGCAGTTCGGCGGCCGGCAGCCGCCCGCGCAGGGCGGCCCGCAGCGCGCTGCCGGTCGGCGCGACCGGCCCGCGCACCACCGCGTAGGCGAGCGGCGGGCCGTCGGGGTGCTCGACGACGGCCGCCTCGACCACCGCGGGATCGGCCGAAAGAGCCGTCACCACCGGGTGTTCGGCGGCGGCCAGCCGCTCGCCGGGCAGTGCGGACAGCGCCAGGTCCGGGTTGCCGGCCACGGCGGTGAGCACCGCGGCGAAGGCGTCGGTGAGCCGGGCGGCGGTGGTCCCGTCCAGCGCGTCCCGGTCGTGCTGGACCAGGACGCGCGGCCGCGGTCCGTCCTCCAGCAGCAGGGTGAGACCGAACTTGGCCAGTCCCAGGTCGAGTTCGACGTTCTCGGTGTCGAGGCCGGGCAGCACCAGCGGGTCGGCGATCCGGAGCAGGTCGCAGCTGACCGAGAGCAGCGGGGTGCCGTCCGCCCCGCGCGAGGCCGCGCCGAGCCGCTCGACCACGAGGTCGAACGGCACCTCGTGGTGCTGCTGGGCGTCGAGCAGGGCGGTGCGGACCAGACCGAGGAGCTCGGCGAACGACGGGTCTCCGGACGGATTCGTCCGCACCGCGAGGGTGTTGACGGCGAGGCCGACGGTCCGACGGAACTCGGGCCGCGCGCGGTGGCCGCTGGCACAGCCGAGGACGAGGTCGTCCTGCCCGGAGGCGGTGCGCAGCACGGCGAACGCGGCGGCCAGGACGACGGTGTACAGGGTGGCGCCGTGCCGCGCGCCGAGGACGCGCAGCCCTTCCACCACGGCGGGGTCCACCGGGGCGGCGTGCAGGGCGGCGCGGCGCTCGCGGGCGCCGGGCGGGACGGGCCGCAGCAGCGACAGTGGCCGGGCTCCGGACAGACCGGCCGCGAGGGTGTCGGCGGCGGCCGTCAACTCGGCCTCCCGGGCGCGCTCCTGGCGGGCGTACTCGGCGTACGAGGGAGCAACCGACGGGAGTTGGGCCGGCACTCCGTCGCACGCGGCGCGGTACAGCGCGGCGAGGTCCGACGCGATGAAGGGCAGCGAGCCGCCGTCCACGGCGATGTGATGGATCGTCAGCAGCAGCGTGTGGTCCTCGGGCCCGTGCCGCAGCAGCAGCGCACGCAGCACCGGGCCGGCGGCGAGGTCGAACGGGCGGGCGGCCTCGGCGAGGAGCTGTTCGGGGCCAGTGGCGTCCAGCACCGGCAGCGGCACCGGGGCGACCGGGTCGGTCTGCTGGTAGGGCTGGTCGCCCCGGCGCGGGTAGCGGGTGCGCAGGACGGCGTGCCGCTCGGTCAGGCCGGTGATCGCGGCGGCGAGGGCGGCGTGGTCGAGCGGGCCGCGCAGCCGGGTGGCGATCGGCACGTTGTAGAGGGCGCCGCCCTGGCCGAGGTGGTCCATCAGCCACATCCGCTGCTGGGCGTGCGAGAGCGGGGCCGGCTCGGCGGGTGCGGCCGGGTCGCCGGGCGCGACGGGGCGGGCGGGGGCGGTGGCGGTGCGGCGGTCGCGGGCGCGGCGCAGCAGGTCGGTCTGGTCGACGGTGCTCATCGGTCGGCTCCGGGGGTGTCGTCGGCGGCCCGCAGGGCGCGTTCCAGCAGGTCGGCCTGGGCGGCGACGGTCGGGTGGGCGAGGAAGTCGGCGAGTGACAGCTCGACGCCGAGGTCCTCGCGCAGGTCGTCCACCACCCACATGGCGAGCAGCGAGTGGCCGCCCTCGGCGAGGAAGTCGGCGGCCGGGTCGGTGATCGGGCGTTCCAGGGCCCGGCTCCACGCCTCGGCGACGACCTGCTGGATCGGGCCGAGCCCGGCGCCGGTGGCCGGGTGCGCCCCGGTCGGCCCGCCGCCGGCCGGGGGCGTGTCGGCCACCTCGTTCACCGACGGGTGCGCCCCGGCCCGCTCGTCGGCGGCCAGCGCCCGCCGGTCCACCTTCCCGCTGCCGGTCAGCGGCAGCGCGGCGAGCACGGTCCAGGCGGTGGGCACCAGGTGGGCGGGCAGCTGCTCGGCCAGCCGGGCGCGCAGCGCCTCGACGGCCGGGCGGGCGCCCTCGGCCAGCACCAGGCAGGCGGTGAGCGCGGCGTCGGGCTGCCCGGCCCGGCGGACCACGACCGCCGCCTCGGCGACCTCGGGCAGCTGGAGCAGCGCGTGCTCGACCTCGCCGGGTTCGATCCGGTAGCCCCGTACCTTGACCTGGTCGTCGGTGCGCCCGTGATACTCCAGGGAGCCGTCCGGCAGTTGGGCGACCCGGTCGCCGCTGCGGTAGGCGCGTCCGATGCCCGGCAGGTCGCGGAAGCGCTCGGCGGTCAGCTCCGGCCGGTCGAGGTAGCCGAGGGCCAGCCGGTCGCCGGCGATCCACAGTTCGCCGACGGCGCCCGGCGCCACCGGCGCGAGCTGTTCGTCCAGGACGTACGCGCGGGCGCCGCCGAAGGTCCGGCCGATCGGGACGGAGCCGGCGCAGTCGGCCGGGGTGACCCGGTGGATGGTCGTGAAGGTGGTGGCCTCGGTCGGCCCGTACCCGTTGACCAGTTCGAGCCAGGGGAAGGCCCGCAGCACGGCGCCCGCGTGCTCGGCGGAGATCGCCTCGCCGCCGACGACCAGGGTGCGCAGCACGCCGAAGATCCGGGAGCGCCGGGCGGCCAGGTGGTGGAAGAGCGCGGTGGTGAGGAAGACGGTGGTGACGCCGAAGCTCTCGACGTCGCGGACCAGGTCCTCGGCGCTGGGCCGCTCGCTCGGGGAGACGGCCACGGCGGCACCGCGGGCGAGCGGGGCCCACAGTTCGAAGGTGGCGCCGTCGAAGGAGACGGTGGAGTGGAAGAGCACCCGGTCGCGCGGGCCGAGGACGACGGCGTCCTCGGCGGTGACCAGGTCGGCGACGGCGCGGTGCGGGACGAGGACGCCCTTGGGGCGGCCGGTGGAGCCGGAGGTGTAGTAGAGCAGGGCGGGCGCGGCCGGGTCGGCGGCGTCGGGCGCCGTGCCGTCGGTGGCCTCGGTGCCGCGCTCGGTCAGCACCAGGGTGAGCTCCTCGGGGAGCCCGGCCTCGGCGAGCAGCCCCTTGTCGCCGAGGACGAGCCGGAGGTCCGCGTCGGCGGTCAGCTCGGCGATCCGCGGGCGCGGGTAGGCCGGGTCGATCGGGACGGCCAGGGCGCCGGCCCGCCAGACGGCGAGCTGGGCGACGACGTACCGGGTCGAGCGGGCGCACAGCAGGCCGACGGCGCTGCCGGGGCCGATTCCCCGGGCGGTCAGGACGGCGGCCAACCGGCCTGCCGCGTCGACGAGTTCGCGGTAGGTGAGGACGGTGGAGCCGTCGGTCACGGCGAGCGCGTCGGGGCGGCGTTCGGCCTGCCGGGCGACCAGGGCGGGCAGGTCGGCCACGGCGGACGGGGTCGCGGCAGTCACGGCAGTCACGGCGGACGAGGTCGCGGCAGTCACGGCGGGCGAGGACATGGTGGTCACGGTGCTTCCCTTCCG
>NZ_JBHVET010000664.1:0-4774 GCF_042802135.1 Kitasatospora sp. NPDC057512 | reverse complement strand
GCGGAGGAGGGAGCCACTGCGGAGCATTGGCGACCGACGACAACGCGGCGAGGTGCGTGCCCCGGCGTCGCCCCGCAGACGCGAGTTCGAAGACAGGCGCTAGAACGGGAGTTCCACCGACATCGCGTGGCGGAAGACGTTCCCGGGGTCGTACCGCTTCTTGACCGCCTGCAGCCGGGCGTAGTTGTCCCGGTAGTACAGCGTCGTCCAGGAGACCCCGGAGTCGTTCAGCTTCGGGTCCAGCAGGTCGACGTCGGGGTAGTTGATGTAGCTCCCGGAGTTCCGCTCGTCCGGGAGCGGGACGCCGCCGGTGGCGGCGTAGACGTCGCGGTAGAAGGAGCGGACCCAGTCGAGGTGCTCGGCGCCCGAGCCCCCCTCCCAGTTCCCGGTGGAGTAGACGGCCTTCACGATCGCGTCCCGCTGGGCCGTGGCGGTGGCGTCGGCGGGCAGGGCGTTGACCTGGCCGCCGAACCCGGAGAGGCCGAGGTTCGCGGCCGGGTTGTGGTAGTCGGTGCTGCTCAGGTACCTCCAGATGACCGCTATCTGCTCGTCCGTGTAGCCCTTGCGGAGGTCCCCGGCCTTGTGCTTGTAGTTCCCGGACGGCTCGTAGGGCCAGTTCTGCGGGGACATCCAGGGAATGACCTGGTCGGTGTCGATCACCGGCGTGGCGCCGACCCCGGCGGTGAGGGCGTCGACGTGGGTGTTCAGCCGCCCGGACGCGCCCGGGAGCTCGTCGTCGATGACGGAGATCAGGCCGAGCAGGCCCCCCGAGCGGTGGAAGAGCTGGAGGACCCCCCAGATGTCGCAGGCCGGCGTGCCGGGCTCGCTGTTCCGCTCGTACCAGGTGCAGTAGTTGCGGACCAGCGTGCCGAACGACTCCTGGTCCATGCCGTCCCAGGAGTACATCACCGTCCGGCGGCGCGCGTTGCCGGGGGCCTTCGGCAGCAGGTCCGCCGGCCGGTCGGAGCTGACGCCTCGGCTGCGCAGCCAGAACCGGGTGACCACGCCGAAGCTGCCGCCCCCGCCGCCGGCGTGCGCCCACCACAGGTCCCGGTTCGGGTCGCCCTCCTCGCGGGTGGCGACGACGGCGCGGGCCCTGCCCTTCCCGTCGACGACCACCACCTCCACCGCGTACAGGTGGTCCGCCACCAGGCCGTCCCGGCGGGAGAGGTGGCCGTAGCCGCCGCCCGTCAGGTGCCCGCCGATCGCCACGTCCATACAGGCCCCGGCCGGCAGGGTGACGCCCCACTCCTTGAAGAGGGTGCGGTAGACGTGCCCGAGCGTGGCGCCCGGACCGATCGCGAAGGCCCGGCGCTCCGGGTCGTGGCGGACCTCGTCCAGCAGCGACAGGTCGAGCAGCGTCTCGACCTCCGGAGCGAAGGTGAAGCCCTCGAAGCAGTGGCCGCCGCTGCGCACCCCGATCCGCTTCCCGGCCCGCACCGCCTCCTCGACGACGGCGACGACCTGCCGGGTGTCGTGCACCACGCGCACCGAGTCGGGGTGGCCGACGAACCGTTGGTTGTGGCCGATGGTCAGGCTGCTGTACCGGGTGTCCTCGGGGCGGACGACCGTCCCGTCGGGCCGGGCCGGGGCGAGACCTCCGAGATCCGTCACATCACTCACGTACTACCTCCGGAAAACAGTGGGCGGAGTTGTCCCCCCGGCGGCTCTCGGCGAAGCCTCCGCACATGGGCGCGGACCGGCGCGGTGTCCGGGACGGCCGCGCGGCGGCACGTCGAGGCCGGGGGTTCGTTCGACGAACTCCGTCAGCGTACAGGTGAGTTGACGAACCATGAGATCGACCTGACCGGGCCCCGGACGCTGCGGACCCGACCGGTCCCCGACACCGTCCAGCACAGCCGCCCCTCCTCGCCGTCGCCCCGATCGACTCCAGACGCATCGTCGTCCGTCGCAGCGGCCCCTGTCATCTCGTGGATTGCGCAGGAGGGACAGCAAGCCGGGAGGTGCCGTCCGGCCGCTCGGTTTGTGAAGCTGGCGGCCATTCGTCACCCGGGCGGGGAGGGACACCCATGGCTCAGCAGACCGACAGCACCGCCACCGCCGCGCTCCCCGAGTCCGGCCGGCGCCGCGCGTCCGGCGGGCGGCACGAGTCCGGCGGACGGGGCGCGGACGGCGGGCGGGGCGCGGGGTGGGCGTCCGCCCGCCGGTGGGCCGCGCTGCTCGCCCTGCTCGTCGGGCTCTTCCTCGTCGACGAGCTCCCGCCCTACCTGCGCTTCGATCCGGCGAAGGCGCGCATCAACCTGGACCCCCAGGTCCCGTGGCACTACCCGGTCCTGGTGGCGCACATCGCCTTCGGGTCGATCGCGCTGGTCACCGTCGTGCTCCAGCTCTGGCCCGGGCTGCGCCGGACCCGCCCGCGGGTGCACCGGCTCAGCGGCCGGCTCTACGTGTACGCCGGCGCCCTGCCCTGCGCCGTCACCGCCCTGGTGGTCATGCCGCTGATGCCCGAGTGGCGCGGCGACATCGGGATCGCGCTCCAGGCGCTGCTGTGGATCGCGACCACGGTGACCGGGACGGTGGCGGCCCGCCGACACCGCTGGGCCGAGCACCGCCGGTGGATGCTGCGGAGCTTCGCGCTCGCCGTCGGCGTGCTGTGGGGCCGCGCCATGGTCGACGTCATGGTCCACACGGGAGCGCCCGTCCCGCTCGACTACCTCTTCGAGGTCGCGCGCTGGCTCGGCTGGATGGTCAACCTCGTCCTCGTGCAGCTCTGGCTGGACCGGAAGCCGCGGCGCCGGCTCCCGGTGTCCGCCTGAGGACGGGCCGCCGGGCCCCCCGGGTCATGCCTCCGGCCCCACCATGGGCCTGATCTCCACCCGGGCCAGCCGGGCGTCCGGAATGCGGGCGGCGATCTCCGCCGCCCGCTCCATGCCGTCGCAGTCGACGATGTCGTAGCCCGCCAGGTGCTCCTTGACCTCGGCGAACGGACCGTCCACGACCTGCACCGCGCCGTTGCGGACCCGCACCGCCCGGCTCCGCTCCGGGGGAGCCAGCACCGAGCCGCCGACCCACTCCCCGGACGCCTCCAGTTCGCCGATCAGCGCCGCGTGCTCGGGGCCGAGCGAGGCCCGCTCCGCCTCCGTGAGCGCCTCCCACACCACCGGGTCGCTGTAGATCAGCAGCATGTACTTCACGCACGTCCTCCGCGGCCTGTTCCGGAAATTCGTGGACGACGATAGCGAAGCGGATGTCGGATCGCAGGCCGCGGCTCCGACCCCGGGGTGACGGACGCCCTCCGGGGGCGGTCCCGTCCCGTACAACCCGACTCTGGAGGACGTACCCATGACCTCGCCGACGACCGCGGCCTCCCCGCCGCGAGCGGGGCGCCGCGAGTGGACGGGCCTGGCGGTGCTCGCCCTGCCCACGCTCCTGCTCGCGCTGGATCTCAGCGTGACCTACCTGGCGCTGCCCAGCCTGACCGACGACCTCGGGGCCGGCGCCACCGAGCAGCTGTGGATCACCGACGTGTACGGCTTCCTGACGGCCGGCTTCCTGGTCACCATGGGCACGCTGGGTGACCGCGTCGGCCGCCGCAAGCTGTTGCTGTACGGCGCGGTGGCCTTCGGGATCGCCTCGGCGGTGGCCGCCTGGTCGACCAGCCCGGGCATGCTGATCGCGGCGCGCGCCGCGATGGGCGTCGCGGGGGCCACCCTGATGCCCTCCACGCTCGCGCTGATCAGCAACATGTTCCAGGACCCGCGGCAGCGCGGCATGGCCTTCGCGGTGTGGATGAGCTGCTTCATGGGCGGCGCGGCCGCCGGGCCGGTCATCGGCGGCGCGCTGCTCAGCCACTTCTGGTGGGGCTCGGTGTTCCTGCTGGCCATCCCGGTGATGGTGCTGCTGCTGGCCGTCGGCCCGGTGTTCCTGCCCGAGTACCGCTCCCCGCAGGTCCGCCGCGCGGACCCGCTGAGCGTCGCCCTGTCCCTGCTGGCGATGCTTCCCCTGGTCTACGGCATCAAGGACATGGCGCGGGACGGGGTCCAGCCCCTGGGTGCGGCCGCGGCCGTCGCCGGCCTGGCCTTCGGGGCCGTGTTCGTGGCGCGGCAGCGCCGGCTCGCCGACCCGCTCCTCGACGTCCGGCTCTTCAAGCGGCTCGCCTTCACCGCGGCGCTGGTGATCCTGATGCTCGGGGTGGCCACCCAGGGCGGGGTGATGTTCCTGGTCAGCCGGTACCTGCAGGCGGTCGAGGGGTTCACCCCGCTGCACGCGGGCCTGTGGCTCGTCCCGTCCTCGCTGGCGATGGTGGTCGGGAGCATGCTGGCGCCGCTCGCCGCCCGCCGGTTCACCCCCCGGGTGGTGATCGCCGCCGGCCTGGGCCTCGCCGCGGTCGGCTTCGCGCTGCTCGCGGTCCTGGACACCTCCGACGGGCTGTCCCGGCTGGTGGGCGGCATCATCCTGGTCTTCCTCGGGATCGGGTTCGTGGGCGCGCTCGGCCAGGACCTCGTGGTGGGTTCGGTGCCCCCCGCGAACGCCGGGGCGGCGGCGGCGCTCTCGCAGACCAGCGGCGACTTCGGCATCTCGCTGGGGGTGGCCGCGCTGGGAAGCATAGGAGCCGCCGTCTACGGTGCCCGGATGGACGGCTTCAGTCCGTCCGGGGCCCAGGCCGGCGCGCTCCCCGACGTCCGGCAGAGCGTCGAGGCCGCCGCGCAGGAGGCCGGGCGGCTGTCCGGGGACGCGGGCGCGAGCCTGCTCGCCCACGCGCGCGACGCGTTCACCTCGGGCCTGAACGCCGCCGCCGTGGTCAGTGCCGTCC
>NZ_JBHVET010000663.1:0-4779 GCF_042802135.1 Kitasatospora sp. NPDC057512 | reverse complement strand
CGGTGGTGGCGGTCAGCCAGACCGCGCCGAGCGTCACCAGCGCGGCGGTCCGCAGCGATGGTGTGGGCCGGACGGTCAGACCGACGCCCGCCATCGCCAGGGCGGCCAGCCCGGCCGCCGCCAAGCCGCCCAGGAAGGCGATGAACGCCTCCAGGTCCTCACCCCTGCGTGCCATTCGGCACCCCCTTCCGGGGGTCATCATCGGGTGTGCGCGGGGGGCTTGTCACGCGGCGGCGCGGCCGGCCGGCGGGGCCGTCACTCCATGCCGCGGCGCTTCATGACGCGCCAGGCGATCTCCAGGGCGATGCCGCAGACCACCGCGACGGCGACGCCCGTCAGCGGGTCGCGGTAGCCGACCAGGGAGAGGTCGAAGAACGACTTCAGCGGGGGCACCAGCAGGACCAGGGCGAAGGCGCCGCCCATGGTGCCGATCAGCAGCAGGCGCCACCAGTTGTACGGGCGGGCGACGATGGCGAGGACCCAGATGGCGATCAGGAAGAGCGTCAGGGTGGCCACGCTGGTGTCGGCCTTGAGGTCGGTCGCGTGGTCGGTGCGGGCGAGCGTGTAGGCGACGAAGGTGCCGGTGCCCGCGATGGCGCCGCCGGGGACCGCCAGCCGCAGTACGCGCTTCACGAAGCCGGTGCGGGCCCGCTCGTTGTTGGGGGCGAGCGCGAGGAAGAAGGCCGGGATGCCGATGGTCAGCGAGGACAGCACGGTGGAGTGCCGGGGCAGGAACGGGTACGGCGAGTGGGTGAAGATCACCAGGAGCGCCAGCAGGACCGAGTAGACGGTCTTCACCAGGAAGAGTGAGGCGACCCGCTCGATGTTGCCGATCACCCGGCGGCCCTCGGCCACCACCGACGGCAGCGAGGCGAAGGAGTCGTTCAGCAGCACGATCTGGGCGACCGCCTTGGTGGCGTCGGAGCCGGTGCCCATCGCCACGCCGATGTCGGCGTCCTTGAGCGCGAGCACGTCGTTGACGCCGTCGCCGGTCATCGCCACGGTGTGGCCGCGGGACTGCAGCGCCCCGACCAGCTGGCGCTTCTGCTGGGGGGTGACCCGGCCGAAGACGCTGGTCCGGTCGGCGGTCTCGGCGAGCTGCTCCGGGTCGGTGGGCAGGGAGCGGGCGTCCAGCGGGTGGTCGGCGCCGGGCAGGCCCAGGTGGCCGGCCACCGCGCCGACCGAGACCGCCGAGTCGCCGGAGATGACCTTGGCCCGGACCCGCTGGGTCTCGAAGTAGCGCAGGGTCTCGGCGGCGTCCGAGCGCAGCCGCTGCTGGAGCACCACCAGGGCGAGCGGGGTGAGGCCGGCCGCCGGGTCGGGGGAGTCCAGCGGGACGGGGGTGCGGCCCAGCAGCAGCACCCGCAGGCCCTGGGCGCCCAGTTCGTCCACCTCGGCCAGGGCCGGGTGCCCTGCGGGCAGCAGCACGTCGGGCGCGCCGAGCAGCCAGCTGGCCTCGCCGCCCTGCGGCTCCAGCAGCTGCACGCCGCTCCACTTGCGGGCGGAGGAGAAGGGCATCGCCTCGATCACCCGCCAGCCGTTCCGGCCGGAGGCGGCGCCGTCGTCGCCGCGCCCGTACGCGTCGATGACCGCCTGCATCGACGGGTTGGGGCGGGCGTCGGCGCCGGCCATCACGGCCAGCGCGTGCCGGACGGTGTCCTTGTCGACGACGGCGGGCTCCCCGTCGGAGAGCACCCGCAGGTCGACCACGTCCATGCCGCCCTCGGTGAGGGTGCCGGTCTTGTCCAGGCAGACGGTGTCCACCCGGGCCAGGCCCTCGATCGCCGGGAGCTCCTGGACCAGGCACTGCTTGCGGCCGAGCCGGACCACGCCGATCGCGAAGGCGACCGAGGTCAGCAGCACCAGGCCCTCGGGGACCATCGGCACGATGCCGGCCACCATGCGCCGGACGGCCTCGCGCCAGTCCCGGCCCTCGACGGCCAGCTGGCTGATGATCAGGCCGAGGGCGGTGGGGACCAGCAGGTAGGTGATGATCCGCAGGATGCTGTCGATGCCGGTGCGCAGCTCCGACTTCACCAGGGTGAACTTGCTGGCCTCCTCGGCGAGCTGGGCCGCGTAGGCCTCGCGGCCGACCTTGGTGGCGGTGAACGCGCCGGCGCCGGCCACCACGAAGCTGCCGGACATCACCTGGTCGCCGGGCTGCTTGAGGACCGGGTCGGGTTCGCCGGTGAGCAGCGACTCGTCGATCTCCAGGCCGTCCGCCTCGGTGACCTCGCCGTCCACGATCACCTTGTCGCCGATGCCGAGCAGCACGGTGTCGTCGAGCACGATCTCGGAGACGCCGACCTGCCGGGCGGTGCCGTCCCGGCGGACCTGCGGGCGGGCCTCGCCGATCAGGGCCAGGCTGTCCAGGGTCTTCTTGGCGCGCAGCTCCTGGATGATGCCGATCGCCGTGTTGGCCACGATGACCAGGCCGAACAGGCCGTCCTGGATCGGACCGACGATCAGGATGATCCCGAACATCACGCCGATGATCGCGTTGAAGCGGGTGAAGACGTTGGCGCGGACGATCTCCCGGGTGGACCGGCTGGACCGTACGGGGACGTCGTTGACCTGGCCCCGGGCGACCCGTTCGGCGACCTCGGCGGCGGTCAGGCCGCCGCGCCGGCCGGGCAGCAGGCCGAGGGGGTGGGCTCCGTCCGGGCGGTCTCCGTCGGCCGGCTGTTCTTCCGCCGGCTGGGCAGGCTGCGTCATGGCACCGACTCTACGGGCGTCGTATGTCCGGTGCGTGCTACTAAAGGACTATTCAGTCCGACCGGGTGGCCGGGTCCTGGCCGTCGTCCCCGGTCGTCCGTTCGGCCGTGTGCCCGGCCGCCTGGGCGGCTTCGGCGGCTCGGCTACGGGCGATCGCGTCCCGCCGGGCGCGGCAGTACCAGAGGCCGATCAGGCCGAGCAGGCCGCCGGAGAGGCAGATCCAGGGCCAGGTGCCGTGGCCGTGCGCCGAGAGGCTGCCCTGGAAGGGGAGCAGGGCGAGGAAGGCGACGAACCACAGCACCGTGCCGCCGCCGACGATGGCGACGTCGTTGGCCTCCAGCGGAGGGGGCGAGGGGTGCAGTGGCGTCTTGGGCATGGGGCCTAGCGTACGGTGCGGTGGGGCGGCTCCGCGGGTGTCGTGACCCCCCACGGGCTCTACGCGCGAAGATAGCGCGTGTGCGATCGGGAAACGATACTTGAGGACCTGCGCCCGGCCACCGTCGCCCCGGGCGTTCCCTCCCCCTCCTCAGCTCCCCCACAGAGGACGCACGCATGCCTGTGGTCCAGCCGACCACCGAGTCGCCCGAACCCGCCGACGCCGCGCCGCAGCCCCCCACGAGCGCCGTCGACCGCTTCTTCCGGATCAGCGAGCGGGGCTCCACCCTGCCGCGCGAGATCCGCGGCGGTGTCGCCACCTTCTTCACCATGGCGTACATCCTGGTGCTGAACCCGATCATCCTGGCCAGCGGCACGGACGTCACCGGGGCTCACCTGAACAGCGCCCAGCTGGTCACCGCCACCGCCCTCACCGCGGGTCTCACCACCCTGCTGATGGGCGTCATCGGCAACGTCCCGATCGGCCTGGCCGCCGGACTCGGCGTCAACACGATCGTGGCGCTCCAGCTCGCACCCAAGATGACCTGGCCGGACGCCATGGGCATGGTCGTGCTGGCCGGTTTCGCGATCATGCTGCTGGTCGCCACCGGGCTGCGCGAGCGGGTCATGAACGCCGTCCCGCTCGGCCTGCGCAAGGCCATCGCGATCGGTATCGGCCTGTTCATCAGCCTGGTCGGCCTGGTCGACTCCGGCTTCGTCAGCCGCATCCCGGACGCCGCCCACACCACCGTCCCGCTCCAGCTCGGCGGCAACGGGCACCTGCTCGGCTTCCCGGTGCTGATCTTCGTGATCGGCCTCGTGCTCACCCTGGTCCTGCTGATCCGCAAGGTGCCCGGCGCCATCCTGATCAGCATCGCGGTCTCCACCGCGCTCGCCGCGATCATCGACAAGGTGGCCGACGTCCCGGCGCTCAAGTGGGGCCTCACCGTCCCGACCTGGCCGGGCAACCCGGTCTCCGCGCCGGACTTCGGCCTGGTCGGCAAGGTCAGCCTGTTCGGCGGCTTCGAGAAGGTCGGCGTGCTGACCGGCCTGCTGTTCGTCTTCACCGTGCTGATGTCCTGCTTCTTCGACGCGATGGGCACCATCCTCGGCGTGGCCGACGAGGCGCACCTGCTGGACGAGAAGGGCGACCTGCCCGGCATCAACAAGGTCCTGATGGTCGACGGCATCGCCACCGCGGCCGGCGGCGCCACCTCGGCCTCCGCCAACACCTGCTTCGTCGAGTCCACCGCCGGCGTCGGCGAGGGCGCCCGGACCGGCTTCGCCTCGATCGTCACCGGCCTGCTCTTCGTGGTGGCGCTCTTCCTCACCCCGCTCGCCACCATGGTCCCGGCCCAGGCCGCCACCCCGGCCCTGATTACCGTCGGCTTCCTGATCCTGGCCAACTCGATCAAGGAGATCGACTGGGCCGACTACACGATCGCGATCCCGGCCTTCCTGACCATCGTGATGATGCCGTTCACCTACAGCATCACCAACGGCATCGGCATGGGCTTCATCGCCTTCTGCGTGCTGCGCCTGGCCGCCGGCCGCGGCCGCGAGGTCCCCGTCCCCATGTACGCGGTGGCGACGGTGTTCGCCTTCTACTACCTGATGCCGGCCTTCGGCCTGCTCTGACGGCCCCCGCCGGCTCTCCGACGGCCCCGCCCTCCCGCTCGGGAGGGCGGG
>NZ_JBHVET010000662.1:0-4781 GCF_042802135.1 Kitasatospora sp. NPDC057512 | reverse complement strand
GGACGGTACGGGACCGTCCCCGCCGGCGCCCCGGCCGTCCGGGGAACGCGGAACAGGTGGAACAGACCGAGCGGGACGACCGCTCAGGAGGCGGGCACGCCGGGTTCGGCGCCGCGCTCCTTGAGCATGTCGGTCATCAGCTGGAGCTCGGAGGTCTGGGCGACCACCATCGACTGCGCCAGCCGCTTCTCGGTGTCGTTCCCGGCCTTGTCGACGTAGCCCTGGGCCATCTCGACGCCGCCCTTGTGGTGCTCGATCATCAGCTGGAGGTAGAACACCTCGGCGTCCCGCCCGTTGAGCGTGCGCAGCTTCGCGATCTGGGTGTTGGTGGCCATGCCGGGCATCAGCGAACCGTCGTGGGCCTGGTACTCGTGGCCCATCTTCATCCACGCCATCGGCGTGGCGGTCGAGTGCTGGGACAGCCCCCACTGGTCCAGCCAGCCCATCATCATCCCGCGCTGGTTGGCCTGGGTGTTGATGATGTCGAAGGCGAGGGTGCGGGTCGGCTCGTCGGCGGTGCGGTCCCGGACGACGAACGACAGGTCCACCGCCTGCTGGTGGTGGGTCGCCATGTCGCGGGCGAACCCGGCCTCGGGGGAGTCGTTCGCCGGGACGGCCAGCGTGGACGAGCCGGACGCCGAGGTCCCGCTCGCCACCAGGGCCGGCACCCCGAGCGCCAGCGCCACGGCGGCGGCCAGCGCGGCCGGCCACCACAGGCGGCGGCGCGGGGCCGCGCCCTCCGCCGTACCGTCCACGCCGTCCGGGCGGTCCGCGTCGGCGGTCACATCTGCCCCATGGTGCAGGAGGCGCCCGGCTCCTGGGTCTGCTTGCCCTGGACGTACTTGGTGAAGAACTCCTCCACCCGCGGGTCGCTGGCGCTGTCCACGACCAGCTGGGTGCTCCAGGCGTTCAGGGTGATGGTGCCCTGCTCGTCCGGGTACGGGCTCATCATCGAGTACGGGGTCTTCTTGACCTTGTCGGAGAGGGTCTTGATGTCGTCCGGGGTGGCCTTGCCGTTGTACGTCACCCAGACCGCGCCGTGCTCCAGGGAGTGGACGGCGCGCTCGTTCTCGAGCGGCTGGTCATAGACGTGGGCCATGCAGTCCGCCCAGATCGCGTTGTGGTCGCCGCCGACCGGCGGGGTCATCGGGTAGGTGACCTTGTCCTTGACGTGGGTGCGGCTCAGCTCGCCGAAGGTCTTCACGCCCGGGATGTCCGCGTTGGCGGCGGCCTGCTTGTCCTTCTTCTTCTGGTTCTGGTCCATGACGATCCAGGTGCCGGTGGCGATCGCACCGACCACCAGCACGCCGGCCACCACCGAGGCGACGATCTTGTTACGGCGGTCACGGCGCTGCTCGGCGGCGCGCAGCTCGGCGATCCGGGCGCGGCGGTCGAGGCCGTCCTGCTTGCCGCCGGGCTTGTTGGACTGCTTGGAGGAGGAACCCATGGTGGTCGTCCTTGTCCCCGCCGCACCGGTCGGTGGCGGCGGTCAGGTGGAGTGAGAGGAGGGACGGATCCGTCGGCGGCTGCGCCGGCGGTGGGTTCCGCTCAGGACCGGTGGACCTGGAGTTCGTGCAGGTCGGGAACCGGGTGCGCGCCGTCCAGCAGGCCGGCGGGCACCACCCGGGGCTGCGCCTCGGGCGCGGTCGGGGTCAGCGGTGACACGGCGGGCTGCGGCTGCGGCGGCGGGTTCGGCAGCTGGGCGTCCTGCGGGCAGTACGGGTGGCTGGAGCAGCCGTTGTTGCGCGGCGGCTGGCCGTCGGCGGTGCAGAGGATCCAGTGCCCCTGCTCCTCGGCCGTCCGGTGGTGGTCCGAGGGGTTCGCGGACTTGGCGACCTTCGCGGCGCGGCCGGTGTAGGAGGCGTGTCCGGTGGCGACCTGGACGCTGACCACACTGACCACGGTGACGGCGCTGACCGGGGCCGCGGCCGCCGTCGGATGGCCGGAGCCGTCCACCGCCTTCGCCTGGCCCGCGCACGGCAGCAGCGTCAGCAGCGCGACGAGCAGCAGGACCAACAGCCCACCTGCCGGGCGGCCCGCGGATGCGGCCCTCCCCGGTCGGGGCGAACTGGGGGCCGACGCGGTCATGCGCACATTTAATCAGCCGAACGAGTGATGCGATGCCCCCCACCGGCCCCCATTTTCGGCGGCCCGTACGCCCGGATGACCAGGAAACACCCTGCTCCGGACACATCCGGCAAGCACGGACGGAACGGAAGCGGACGAACGGATGACGCGCCCGGGGCCGGGTTCGCGAACCGGCAGGTGAGCGCGGTGGCCGGGACTTTCCGGTGGGTGACCGGTTGTCGCCGAAACCCGGACAGGGTCCTCGCGGGTGGAGAACAATGTCGTCAGCCCGGCCCGCCCGGGGGCGGCGCGACCACGGAACGACCAGGAGCCGCCAGATGAGCAAGCAGGGTGCACCGGCACAGCCGCACCGGCCGGACGACGGCTGGTGGGACGCCGTCTACGACGGTCCGGCGGGCACCCTCCCGGACACCCCGCACGCCGACCCGGGGGACGGCAGCGTGGACGACTGGTTCGACACGGCGGTCGGGCTCATCGGGCAGCAGCGGTCGGCGGAGCCGGAGGCGCAGCCGCAGTCGGAGGTGGCGGAGGCCGAGGCTCCTGCGGAGCCTGACGGTTCGGAGGGCGCGGACAACCGGGACAGCATCGACGACTGGTTCGACACCGCCGTCGGCGTGATCGGCGGGGCGGAGGGGATCGGGCGTCAGCGGACCTACTCGGAGACCCCCCACGTCCCGGCCCCCGCCATCGCCGGCGACGCACCGGAGCCCGCGCCGGCGCCTGAGCCGGAGCCGGCACCTGAGCCCGAGGCCGTACCTGTGCCGCTCCCGGACCCGGTCTCGCTGGAGAAGCCCACCCCGCCGCCCGCCCCCGCCCCCGCCCCCGCCCCCGAGCCGGAGCCCGAGCCCGAGCCCGCCCCCGAACCAGAGTCCGCCCCCGAACCGGAGCCCGAGCCCGCCCCCGAGCCGGAGACGGCGGAGGAGCCGGAGGCCCCCGCGCCCGTCCCCGATCCCCGCCTGGCCATCCGCGCACCGCTCGCCGCCGGCGGCGCCGCCGTCCCGCACGTCGGCGAGCGCCCGCCGACCTACGGACCCGAGCCGACGGCCGTACCCGAGGCGGACCCGGGCGCACTGCGCGCGCTCGTACCGGACACCGTGCTGGACGGCGCCCAGTACGGGCCGTCCGTGCTGCGCGCCGCCTCCGTCCGGGGTGACTCCGCGCGCTACCGGGGCGAGCCGCGCCGCGACGCCCTGCTGGTCACCCGGTTCGGCGAGGGGCCCGACGGCCTGCTGCTCGCCGTCCTCGGCGGCTTCGACCGGACGGGCGGCGCCGAGGAGGAGGCGGTCACCGCCGAGGCGGTCGCGGCCGCCACCGGGGAGGCGTGCCACCAGCTCGCGGCCGCGATCGGGCGCAGCCGGGCCGGCCTGGCCGCCGACCTGCGCGACGGCGCCCGCGACCGGCTCCGCTACGGCCTCCAGCGCCTGGCCACCGGTGCGGCCGCCCCGCTGCGCGCCCTGGTGCCCCGGGCGGAGGGGGAGGACGCCCCGTCCCCGGCGCTGCTGCACTGCCTGCTGGTGTCGCTGGACCCGGAGGCCGGCTACCGGGTGGCCTTCGGCGTCGGCCCGGGCGGGCTCTACCTGCTGCGCTCCGGCCACTGGATCGACGCCTACGCGGCCCGCCTGTTGCACCACCCGGACGGTCAGCCGCCGGTCCCCGAGGCCCCGGTGCCCGGTCCGCGCCCGTTCCGCTTCCGGCTCGTCCCCGTGACGCCGGGCGACATCCTCCTGCTCTGCACCCCGGGCCTCGCCCGCCCCATCGCCGACGAGCCGGCCGTCGCCCACTTCCTCTCCACCCATTGGACCCACCCGCACCCCCCGGGCACCGTCGACTTCCTCCGCCAGGTCCAGGTCCGCGCCAAGGGCTACGCCGACGACCGCACGGCCGCCGCCATCTGGACCGAGTGACACCGCACCGGCCCGTGGCTCCACCTCTGCGTCAGAAGTCGGCCCGGCCGACTTCTCGCGCGGGCGGGGGAGCGGGAGGCCCCGGTGCCGGGTCAGGTGCGCAGGAGGATGCCGGTGACGGCGGTGGCCTGGGTGAGGGCGGCGTCGCGGTGGGCGTCCGGGAGGCCGATGGCGACGGGGACGGCGAGGCCGTCGAGCAGGGCGCGGATCTGTACCGCGCGGTCGGCGGCGGGCCCCGGGGCGAAGCGGCCGCTGGCGGCGCCCTCCTCGATGAGGGCGACCAGGTCGGCCTGCCAGGGGGCCTCGATCTCCTGCTGGCCCTGGCGGATCTCGGCGCTCGCGGGGGAGCGGCCCCACACCTCGACCCAGAGGATCCAGCGCGGGTCGCCCGCCCCCTCCGGCAGGTAGAGGCGCAGGTAGGCGTCGAGGCGCTGCCAGGGGTCGAGGGCGTGGTCGGCGAGGGCCTCGCGGCGGCGGGTGCCGAGCTGGTCCTCGCTCCAGCGGAGGGTCTCCAGCAGCAGTTGGTCCTTGCTGCCGAAGTAGTAGAGCAGGTGTCCGGCGCTCATCTGGAGCTGTTTGCCGAGCCCGGCCATGGTGAGCTTGGCGAGCCCGTGTTCGGCGATCGCGGCCCGGGCGGTGGCGAAGACCTCCTCGCGGGGGCGGGCCGGCCGGCGCGGGCGGGGGTCGGCCATGGGCGGTTCTCCTCGGTGGGCCGGAGCACGGGAAGGCGGCGCGGGGCTCGGGAAGCGGGCCGGAACGCGGGAAGGCGGCCCGGGCGGGGGCGTGCGG
>NZ_JBHVET010000661.1:0-4793 GCF_042802135.1 Kitasatospora sp. NPDC057512 | reverse complement strand
GCGAAGAAGTTGTCGTCGATACCCACCGAAGGCACACCGAGGACCTCGGCGAAGAACGCGCACAGGATCTCCTCCTGCGCCGTCCTCGGACCACGATGCCCCCGCACCTCCAGAGCCTCGACGGCACCGGCCCGGGCCCGCTCCGCCCGGCTGAGGAAGTACCGCTCCTGCTCAGGCGAATCGAACACCTCCCACCCGGACACCGGCACCTCCGGGTCACCGACCGCCACCCCGAGCAGGCGGATCAGGCCGTCCGCCAGCAGGGTCATGGTGGCGCGGTCGAAGAGGTCGGTGGCGTAGTGGAGGACGGCGAGGATGCCGGAGGGGGCGCCGGCGGCGTCGCGGTTCTCGACGCAGGTGAGGTTGAGGTCGAACTTGGCGGGCGGGGTCCCGAAGGACTCGGGCCGGGCGGTGAGGCCCGGGAGTTGGAGGGTGCCCTCGTCGTTGTTCTGCAGGACCAGGAGCACCTGGAACAGCGGGTGCCGGCCCAGCGAACGCACCGGGTTCAACTCCTCCACCAGGCGCTCGAACGGCAGGTCCTGGTGCGTGAACGCCGCCAGATCGGCGTCCCGGACCCGGCCCATCAGCTCACCGAAGGTCGGATCCGCCGAGACGTCGGTTCGCAGGACCAGGGTATTGACGAAGAACCCGACCAGCTCGTCCAAAGCCTCGTCCGAGCGACCGGCGACGACCGTACCGATCGGAATGTCCGTCCCCGCGCCCAGGCGGGACAGCAGAGCCGCCAGCGCCGCGTGCAGGACCATGAACAGCGTCACGCCGTGCCGACGTGCCAAGGCGTCCAGCTCGGCGTGCAGGTCGGGGTCGAGGTGGAACTCCAGCAGGTCGCCCTCGTGCGAGGCGGTGGCCGGGCGGGGCCGATCAAAGGGGAGAGCGACCTCCTGCGGCGAGTTCCGCAGGGCCTCGGACCAGTAGGCGAGTTGCTGGTCCATGGTGTCGCCGAGCTGGTTGTGCTGCCAGAGCGTGTAGTCCGCGTACTGGACGGCCAGCGGCTCCCACTCCGGGACGAGGCCGGCCAACCGGGCCCGGTAGGCCGAGGCGATACCCGACCAGAGCGGACCGGAGGACCAGCCATCGCTCGCGATGTGGTGCAGGGTCAGGACGAGAACGGATTCCCCTTCAGTGGCAGTGAACAGCACCACCCGCAAAGGGAGTTCGGCGGAGAGATTGAAGGTGGTGAAGGCCTCGGCCTCGATCCGTTCCGCCAACTCGTCGGCTGCGCAGGGCTCGATCCTGAAGGGCACCTGGACGTTCTGGGCGGGCAGCACCAGCTGGCGGGGTTGGCCGTCGACCGCCGGATAGACCGTCCGCAGGGCCTCGTGGCGGCCGACCACGTCACCGATCGCCGCTCGTAGCGCCTCGACGTCCACCGCGCCGTGCAGACGGAACGCGAACGGACTGTTGTACGTCGCAGAAGCGCCCTCCAACTGGTCCAGGAACCACAGCCGCTGCTGGGCGAACGACAGCGGCAACACCTCCGGACGCCCCCCAGCCACCAACGCCGGACGCGCCGGACGCCCCTCCTTCAACTTCTCCATCACCCCGACCACCGTCGGGTTCCGGAACAGGTCACGGATGCCTAGCTCCGCATTGAGGGTCGTACGGATGCGGCTGATCAGGCGCGTCGCCAGGAGCGAATGACCGCCCAGAGCGAAGAAGTTGTCGTCGATACCCACCGAAGGCACACCGAGGACCTCGGCGAAGAACGCGCACAGGATCTCCTCCTGCGCCGTCCTCGGACCACGGTGCCCCCGCACCTCCAGAGCCTCGACGGCACCGGCCCGGGCCCGCTCCGCCCGGCTGAGGAAGTACCGCTCCTGCTCAGGCGAATCGAACACCTCCCACCCGGACACCGGCACCTCCGGGTCGCCAGCTGCCACCCCGAGCAACCGCACCAACCGCTCCGCCACCAGACTCGCGGTCCCCTGGTCGAACAGATCGGTCGCGTACTGCAGGACCACCGTGATACCGGCAGGCGCGTTGGCGGCATCACGGTTCTCGACGCACGTCAGGTTGAGGTCGAACTTGACGGGCGGAGTCCCGAACGACTCAGACTGCGCTGTGATACCGGGCAGCTGGAGGCTGCCTTCCTCGTTGTTCTGCAGGACCAGCATCACCTGGAACAGCGGGTGCCGGCCCAGCGAACGCACCGGGTTCAACTCCTCCACCAGGCGCTCGAACGGCAGATCCTGGTGCGTGAACGCCGCCAGATCCGCATCCCGGACCCGGCCCAGCAGCTCACCGAAGGTCGGCTCCGCCGAGACGTCGGTTCGCAGGACCAGGGTGTTGACGAAGAACCCGACGAGGTCGTCCAAGGCCTCGTCCGAGCGACCGGCGACGACCGTACCGATCGGAATATCCGTCCCCGCGCCGAGACGCGAAAGCAGAGCCGCCAGACCCGCGTGCAACACCATGAACAGCGTCACACCGTGCCGGCGCGCCAACCCCTCCAACTCCGCATGCAGCTCCGCGTCCAGCCCGAACTCCAGCAGCTCACCCTCATGCGACGCGGCAGCCGGACGGGGCCGATCAAAGGGCAGGGCCAGCTCCTGCGGCAGTTCTCCCAGCGCGTCACGCCAGTACTTCAACTGGTCATCGAGGATCTCGCCGAGCTGGTTGTGCTGCCAGAGGGTGTAGTCCGCGTACTGGACGGCCAGCGGCTCCCACTGCGGGACGAGACCGGCCAGCCGGGCCCGGTAGGCCGAGGCGAAACCCGACCAGAGCGGACCGGAGGACCAGCCGTCGCTCGCGATGTGGTGCAGGGTCAGGACGAGGACGGACTCTCTCGCGTCGATGGTGAACAGCGCTACGCGCACCGGCAGTTCGGCGGAGAGATTGAAGGTGGCGAAGGCCTCGGCCTCGATCCGCCCCGCCAGCGCCTCTGCCGTGCACGGCTCGACCCTGAACGGCACCTGAACGTCCTGGGCGGGCAGCACCAACTGGCGGGGCTGACCGTCGACCGCCGGATAGACCGTCCGCAGAGCCTCGTGCCGCCCGACCACGTCACCGATCGCCTGCCGCAGCGCCTCGACGTCCACCGCCCCGTGCAGGCGGAACGCGAACGGGCTGTTGTAGGTGGCAGAAGCGCCTTCGAGCTGGTCGAGGAACCACAGCCGCTGCTGGGCGAACGACAGCGGCAACACCTCCGGCCGCTCCCCCGCCACCAACGCCGGACGGGCCGGGCGGCCCTCCTTCAACTTCTCCATCACCCCGACCACCGTCGGGCTGCGGAACAGGTCACGGATGCCCAGCTCCGCATTCAGCGTGGTCCGGATGCGGCTGATCAGACGCGTCGCGAGAAGCGAATGCCCACCCAGAGCGAAGAAGTTGTCATCGATCCCCACCGAAGGAACACCCAGGACCTCGGCGAAGAACGCGCACAGGATCTCCTCCTGCGCCGTCCTCGGACCACGATGCCCCCGCACCTCCAAAGCCTCGACGGCACCAGCCCGCGCCCGCTCCGCCCGGCTGAGGAAGTACCGCTCCTGCTCGGGAGAGTCGAACACCTCCCAGCCGGACACCGGCACCTCCGGGTCGCCGACCGCCACCCCGAGCAACCGCACCAACCGCTCCGCCACCAGCCCCGCAGTCCCCTGGTCGAACAGATCGGTCGCGTACTGCAGGACCACCGTGATACCCGCAGGCGCATTGGCGGCATCACGGCTCTCGACGCACGTCAGGTTGAGGTCGAACTTGACGGGCGGCGTCCCGAACGACTCCGTACTCACGACGACATCCGGGAGCTGGAGGCTGCCCTCCTCGTTGTTCTGCAGGACCAGCATCACCTGGAACAGCGGGTGCCGGCCCAGCGAACGCACCGGATTCAACTCCTCCACCAGGCGCTCGAACGGCAGGTCCTGGTGCGTGAACGCCGCCAGGTCCGCATCCCGGACCCGCCCCAGCAGCTCACCGAAGGTGGGCTCACCCGACACATCCGTCCGCAACACCAGCGTGTTCACGAAGAACCCGACCAGCTCGTCCAACGCCTCGTCCGAACGCCCGGCGACGACCGTACCGATCGGAATGTCCGTGCCCGCGCCCAACCGCGACAACAGAGCCGCCAGGCCCGCATGCAACACCATGAACAGCGTCACACCATGCCGACGCGCCAACCCCTCCAACTCCGCGTGCAACTCCGCGTCCAGCCCAAACTCCAGCAACTCGCCCTCATGCGACGCGGCAGCGGGCCGGGGCCGGTCGAACGGCAGGGCCAGCTCCTGCGGCGCATCCCTCAACGCCTCTGACCAGTAGACGAGTTGCTGATCCATGGTCGCGCCGAGCTGGTTGTGCTGCCAGAGGGTGTAGTCCGCGTACTGGACGGCCAGCGGCTCCCACCCCGGGGCCACTCCGGCCAGCCGAGCCCGGTAGGCCGACGTGACCCCCTGCCAGAGCGGACCGGAGGACCAACCGTCGCTCGCGATGTGGTGCAGGGTGAGCACCAGGACCGACTCGTCCTCGCCAAGCGTGAACAGCACGACGCGCAAAGGAAGTTCGACGGAGAGGTCGAAGACGGCGAAGGCCTCGGCCTCGATCCGCCCCGCCACCGCCTCTGCCGTGCACGGCTCGACCCTGAACGGCACCTGGACGTTCTGGGCGGGCAGCACCAGCTGGCGGGGCTGACCGTCGACCGCCGGATAGACCGTCCGCAGCGCCTCGTGCCGCCCGACCACGTCACCGATCGCCTGCCGCAGCGCCTCGACGTCCACCGCACCGTGCAGCCGGAACGCGAACGGACTGTTGTACCAGATATTTTTATGTGTCCTGTATATTGGCTG
>NZ_JBHVET010000660.1:0-4823 GCF_042802135.1 Kitasatospora sp. NPDC057512 | reverse complement strand
GAGCCTCGGCGATCGCCTCGGCGGCGGCCTCGACGACCGCCACGGCCTCCGCCACGACGGCCTCGGCGACCGGAGTCGCCTCGACCGCCACCGCGGCCTCGGCGGCGGCACCGCCGCGCGAGCGACGGCGGCGACGGCGCGGCGCGGCCTCGCCCTCGGCACCCTCGACGGCCGGAGCCGCCGCGGCGGCCTCGGTCACGCCGGCAGCGGCCTCGCCCTCGGCGCCGACCGCGGCGCCGCGACGGGTGCGGCGGCGCTCACGGTTGCGGCGCGGCTTCTGCTCCTCGGTCTCGGCCGCGCCGGCGCCCGGACGGTCGGAGCCGGCGCCCGGACGGTCCGAGCCGCCCTGGCCGCCGCGCCCACCGCGACCGCCGCGGGGCGCGCGGGCGCCGCGTCCACCGGTCTCGCCGAGGTCCTCGACCTCCTCCGCGTTCAGCCCGGCGCGGGTGCGCTCCGAGCGCGGCAGGATGCCCTTGGTGCCCGGCGCGATCTTCAGCAGCTCGTACAGGTGCGCCGAGGTGGAGTAGGTCTCCTCGGGGTCGTTGAACGGCAGGTCCAGCGCCTTGTTGATCAGCTGCCAGCGCGGGATGTCGTCCCAGTCGACCAGGGTGACGGCGGTGCCGGAGGCGCCGGCCCGGCCGGTGCGGCCGATCCGGTGCAGGTACGTCTTCTCGTCCTCGGGGCACTGGTAGTTGATGACGTGGGTGACGCCCTCGACGTCGATGCCGCGGGCCGCGACGTCGGTGCAGACCAGCACGTCGACCTTGCCGTTGCGGAAGGCCCGCAGGGCCTGCTCGCGGGCGCCCTGGCCGAGGTCGCCGTGGACCGCGCCGGCCGCGAAGCCGCGCTGGGTCAGCTGGTCGGAGACGTCGGCGGCGGTGCGCTTGGTGCGGCAGAAGATCATCGCCAGCCCGCGGCCGTCGGCCTGCAGGATGCGCGAGACCATCTCGACCTTGTCCAGCGAGTGCGCACGGAAGATGTGCTGCTCGATGTTGGCGACGGTCGCGCCGGTGTCGTCCGGGGCGGCGGCCCGGATGTGGGTCGGCTGGCTCATGTACCGGCGGGCGAGGCTGATGACCTGGCCCGGCATGGTGGCCGAGAACAGCAGGGTCTGCCGCTTGGCCGGCAGCATGGTGATGATCTTCTCGACGTCGGGCAGGAAGCCCAGGTCGAGCATCTCGTCGGCCTCGTCCAGGACCAGCGCGCGGACCTTGGACAGGTTCAGCTTCTTCTGCCCGGCGAGGTCCAGCAGGCGGCCCGGGGTGCCGACCACGATGTCGACGCCCTTGTTGAGCGCCTCGACCTGCGGCTCGTACGCCCGGCCGCCGTAGACCGCGAGCACGCGGACGTTGCGGACCTTGCCGGCGGTCTGGAGGTCGTTGGTGACCTGGGTGCAGAGCTCGCGCGTCGGGACGACGATCAGCGCCTGCGGGAAGTCGGAGAGCTGCTCCTCGGTCGCCCGGCCGGCGTCCACGTCGGCGCGCACGACGGCCCGCTCGATCAGCGGGAGGCCGAAGCCGAGGGTCTTGCCGGTGCCGGTCTTGGCCTGGCCGATGACGTCGTGGCCGGTCAGCGCGACCGGGAGGGTCATCTCCTGGATGGGGAAGGGGTGGACGATGCCGACGGACTCGAGTGCCTCGGCGGTCTCCGGGAGGATCCCCAGGTCCCGGAAGGTCGTCTTGATGGGTTCAGCGGTGGTGGACAGGGTGCTGCCTCTTCCGTTTTCGAAAGGGCCGAGAGCGAGCGGCGGGCGGGCAGCCGCGCGGCTGCCTACGGGCCTGGGCGGCCCTGGTACAGCTGCGCGGACGCACAACCGCGCCGGTCCCTGCGGCCGGCCGGTGCGCGCTGCCCGGTGCGGGGCGCGTCGCCGGCGGCGTCGGGGAGGATTCCCGTGAGGGACCTGCGCGGGACCTCCGCCTCGGGGCGTGGTCTCGGCGGCCCTCGCTCGGCCACTGATGCGGTGCCAAGGCTTGAAGTCCAAGCCATGGTCGGAGCCGATCGGCTCTCCGACCGGGCATCCGCGTACGTGAGTACCCGTGCCACCGGTGCGGACACGTCCGGTTGGACGGTGCCGCTACGGAGGGTTCGCGCGGGGTACCGAGACGGCGGTGACACCATGCGAACACGACGGGCTCCGTACCACCATACAGTCAGGCGACGACTCGAACACGTGACGCGTCTGACATTGCCCCCGGCAACTGCCACCGGAGCGGCCGGTCCGGGCGGTCACCCGGGCGTGCCCGGTGGTGGGGCGGACGGGCGGGCGGGACTAAAGTTGCGGGTCATGGAGACCCATGGTGAGACGCAGGACGCGGCGGCCGGCTCGATCGGGGACTGGGCCGCGTGCTCGGCCGACCCCGGCTACCGGGCGGCCGTGCTCGACCTGCTCGGCGCGCTCGCGTACGGCGAGCTGAGCGCCTTCGAGCGGCTCGCCGAGGACGCCAAGCTGGCGCCCGACCTCGCCGACAAGGCGGAGCTGGCCCGGATGGCCTCCGCCGAGTTCCAGCACTACCAGCGGTTGCACGACCGGCTCGCCGAGGTCGGCGCCGACCCGCAGGAGGCGATGCGGCCGTTCGTCGAGCCGCTGGAGCTGTTCCACCGGATGACGGCGCCCTCGGACTGGCTGGAGGGCCTGGTCAAGGCCTACGTCGGCGACGCCATCGCGACCGACTTCTACCGCGAGGTGGCCGTCCGGCTGGACGACGACACCCGCGACCTGGTACTGAGCGTCATGTCCGACACCGGGCACGCCCAGTTCGCCGTCGACAAGGTCCGCCAGGCGATCGAGGCCGACCCGCGGGCCGGCGGCCGGCTCGCCCTGTGGGGCCGACGACTGATGGGCGAGGCGCTCAGCCAGGCCCAGCGGGTGGTCGCCGAGCGCGACGCGCTGTCCAACCTGCTGGTCGGCGGCGTCCGGGTGCAGGGCTTCGACCTGGTCGAGGTCGGCAAGATGTTCAACCGGATCACCGAGGCGCACACCAAGCGGATGGCCGCCCTCGGCCTGGCCTCCTAACGGTTCTCAGGCCGCCCGGTGCCGCCGCGACGCGCGGTGGGTGCCGGGCCGGTGCGGGTGGTGCCGGTGGGCCGGGGCGCGCCCCGCGGCGAGGTCCGGCCGGGCCAGCAGCGAGGTGAGCACGCCCGAGGCCACCGCCGCGGCCGCGACGGACACCGCGGGCTGGCGGCCGTCCACGCTGAAGTGCGCGACCACCCCGCCGACCAGCGCCGCCGCCAGCGCGGTGCCCAGGACCAGGGCCCGGGCGGCCCGGAAGTACGCCGGCCGGGCCAGCAGGGCCGCGCCGCCCGTGACCAGGCCGACGAGGGCGAAGACGATCGACTCGACCAGCAAGGCTGCCTCCCGGGGGACGGGCGTGCGGCACCGGCGCCGCACCCTCGCCGTACCCCGCCCCACCCGGTCGTACACGCGACGGAGCCCCGCGAGCCGCAGTGCCCCCGGACACGACGGTGCCCCGCTCCCTGGCGGGAACGGGGCACCGGACGATGCCGTGCGGCGGCGCCTCAGGCGGTGCCGAAGCCGACCTTGCGGGCGGCCGACTCGCCGATCTCCACGTACGCCAGGCGCTCGGCCGGGACGATGATGCGACGGCCGTGCTCGTCGGACAGCGCGAAGATCTTCTCCGAGCCCTCCAGCGCCTTCGCGACCGCGCTCTGGACCTCATCGGCAGTCTGCGAGCTCTCGATCACGATCTCGCGGGGCGCGTTCTGCACGCCGATCTTGACCTCCACGGCTTCCGTCCCTCCGGGGTTGCAGCCTCCACGCACGGGCACCGGACCGCCTGGGACAAGCGTTCGCGGCGACCGTGCCGTACGGCTTCACCATAGAGCACCGGATCCCCCGCCCGGCGAAGGTCGGCGGATCAGCCCTGGTGGGCGGTGCCCTCGCCGGACTGCTCGCCCGGGTGCATCGGGAAGCCCTTCAGGCCGCGCCAGGACAGGCTGGCGACCAGCCGGACCGCCTCGTCGCGGGGGATCGCCAGGCCCTGCGAGAGCCAGTACCGGGCGGTGATCTGGGCCAGGCCGCAGACCCCGGCGGCGAGCAGCTTGGACTCCGCCTCGGGCAGGTCGGTGTCCTCCTGGATCACCTTGCTGACGAGCGTCGCGCTCGCCTCGGAGGCCCGCTCGACCCGCTCGCGCACGGCCGGCTCGTTGGTCAGGTCCGACTCGAAGACCAGCCGGAAGGCGCCGGACTCGCTGGAGACGTAATTGAAGTACGCCTCCATGGTGTTGGCCACCCGCTGCTTGTTGTCGGTGGTCGCCGACAGCGCGTCGCGGGTCGACTCGACCAGGGCGTCGCAGTGCTTGTCCAGCAGCGCCAGGTACAGCTCCAGCTTCCCGGGGAAGTGCTGGTAGAGCACCGGCTTGCTCACCCCGGCACGGTCGGCGATGTCGTCCATGGCGGCCGCGTGGTAGCCCTGCGCGACGAACACCTCCTGGGCGGCACCGAGCAGTTGTTCACGGCGGGCGCTTCGCGGCAGGCGGGCACCGCGCGGGCGCTCCTGCGCCTCCTGGATGGCCGTCACGGCGCTCCTCACTTCGGGGTCTGTTCGCGGCTGGCGAGATGGCCGATTCTACTTTTCGGTAACCGCGCCCGCGTTCGGCGAAGGCGAGAAAAGACGATCGGCCTGGTTGTCAGGAGCCCACAATACGGCGCTGACCTCGGCCTCGGCAGTGGTGGAACGGAGCCGGCCGACGGCCGGACCAACCCCGGGGTTTCCGGGGCGGGCTCACTACCATCGTCCACCATGAGCAGCGCTGAGCAGCAGGTACGTACGGTCGAGGTCCCCGGCGCGGTGCTCGCGGTGCAC
>NZ_JBHVET010000659.1:0-4833 GCF_042802135.1 Kitasatospora sp. NPDC057512 | reverse complement strand
GTTCAGCTCCGGCGAACCGCACGCCCGGCGCCGGGCGCTGGTGCTGGCCGACCTGGAGCGGCTGGACCCGGACCGGCTGCGGGTGGCTGCGGCCGGCGGCTTCGAGTCCGACGTCCGGCTGCGGGTCGTCCGGGTGCTCGCGGCGGAGCTCGGCCTGGCCGACCCGGAGGCCGTGGCGCGGGACGTCGCGACGGTGTCCCGGGCGTACTTCACCGACGCGCCGGCCGGCCTCGTGGCGGACGACGCGCCGGGCGACCCGGTGGCGGACGCGGCGGTGGCCCGGCTGCTGCCCGCGATGGGGGACCGGGACGAGGAGACCGCCGCGAACCGGATCGGCCTGCTCGTCCAGGCCTGCGACGCCACCGCCGCGCTGGTCGAGGGCGCCCGCCGGCACGAGGACGGGTTGGCCGGCGTGCTGCGCGCGGACCCGCCGGTCCGGACGATGCGGCGGATCGCCGCCCGGGCGACCGAGGTCGGCGGGGTGGCGGTGCCGGCCGGGACGCGGGTCCTGCTCGACATCGCCGCCGCCCAGGCCGGGGCCCCGGCGGGGGTCGCGCTCACCTTCGGTGCCCCGCCCCGGAGTTGCCCGGGCCGCTCGCAGGCCCTGGTGATCGCCGAGGGGATCCTGTACGGCTCCTCCGATCCGGCGGACACCGGGACGCCGCCGCCGACCGAGGACCTCGGCAAGGCCGAACTCGCCGCCCTGGTGCCGGAGATGGTCGCGTACGTGCTCGACCGGGCGGCCGGCTGGACGGCCTGGGACGGCCGACCGATCGTCAACGCCGACGGTCGAACCTACGCGCCGCACAAGGCCGTTCGCCGCATCGCCGACCATCTCGTCGACCACCTGGCCGAGTTGGAGGCCCGGCTGGTCGGCGAACCGACCGAGCCCGACCACTGGCACGCCTCCAACGTCACCACCCCGGCCGACCTGGCCCTGTTCACCACCGCCGACCTGGACGAGGCCCGCAGCCGGCTGACCCGGCTGGCCGGGATCTGGTCCCGGCGGGTCGCCGCGCTGCCGGACGAACGGCTGGACGACTCCCCGGGCACGGGCTGGAGCTTCCGGCAGATCGTCTGCCACGTCTCCGGGGCCGGCTACTACTACGCGGACTCGGTCGGGAGTCCGGCGGGTGCGGAGGGCGGCGCCGCGGGGCCGACGCGTGTGACCGACAACCCGACACGTGTGCCCGACAACCCGACGCGTGTGACCGACAGTCCGACGTGTGTGCCCGACAACCCGACGTGTGTGACCGACAGTCCGGCGGACCCGACCGGACACCGTGCGAACGAGCCGATGGAGACGACCCGATGACCCCCTTCGCCGCCCTGCACCACCGCCCCGGCCGCCCGCTGCTGCTCCCCAACGCCTGGGACCACGCCTCGGCCGTCGCCCTCGCCGCCCAGGGCCACCCCGCGATCGGCACCACCAGCCTGGGCGTGGCGGCCGTCGCCGGCCTCCCCGACGGTGCCGCCGCCACCCGCGCGGAGACCGTACGGCTGGCGCGCCGGCTCGGGCCCGGCGGCTTCCTGCTCAGCGTCGACGCGGAGTCCGGGTTCAGCGACGACCCGGACGAAGTCGCGGAGCTGGCGGTGGAGTTGGTCGAGGCCGGAGCGGTCGGCATCAACCTGGAGGACGGCCGGGCGGACGGCACCCTGGCCCCGTCCGCCCGCCACGCCGCGAAGATCGCCGCGGTGAAGGCGGCCGCCCCGGAGCTGTTCGTCAACGCCCGTACCGACACCTACTGGTGCGGGCAGGACGCCCCCGAGGTGGAGACGCTCCGACGCCTGGACGCCTACCAACAGGCGGGCGCGGACGGGGTGTTCGTCCCCGGGCTGACCGGTCCGGAGGCCATCGGCCGGCTGGTCGGCGAGCTCGCCGTCCCGCTCAACATCCTCTGGACGCCGACCGGCCCGGGCCTCGCCGAGCTGGCCGCGCTCGGGGTGGCGCGGGTCAGCCTCGGGTCGCTGCTGTACCGCGCGGCACTGGCGGCGGCGGTGGCCACGGCGGCGGCCGTCGCGGCGGGGGAGCCGGTCGGTCCGGTGCCGGGGTACGCGGAGGTGCAGGCGCTCAGCGAGAGGTGAGCCGCACGGCCGGGCCGGCGCCGGGCCGCGCGGTCGGGCGGGAGTCGGGCCGCGGGCTCGGCCGGCGCCGGGCCGCGCGGTCGGGCGGGCGGGGGACGGCCGGGGCGCTCAGTGCTGCCTGCGGGCCGCCATGGCCGCCTCGATCCCGTCCAGGATGACGTTGACGCCCCGGGCGAAGGTGCTGTCCCGGCCCGCGCTGACCTCGTTCGGCACCGCGGCGGTGTACAGCCGGTACAGCCGCGGGAACTCCTTGGTGGCCTCCATGACGGCGGGCAGGAGCTGGTTCATCCACTCCTGCTCGTCCTGGCCGCTGCGGGCCAGCGCGCTCAGCCAGGAGGCTTCCACGCAGGCCGTCCCGATGGTGTAGCCCATGACGGCGCTCATCGCGTCGTTCGCCTCGACGATCTCGAAGCCGGCCGTCTCCAGGACACCCAGCAGGGTTTCGGAGAGCCGCATCCAGTTGGGGCCGAGGTAGATCATCCCGACGTCGCCGATCACCCCGACCATCCACGGGTGGCGGATGATGGCCGCGCGCATGCTCTCGGCGCACTCCATGATCTTCGCTCGCCAGACCTTCGGCTCCTCGCAGCCCTCGGCCCCGGGCCGTGGGAGGGTGCCGAAGACCTGGTCGACGACCAGGGCGAGCAGTTCGTCCTTGTTGGCGACGTGGGTGTAGAGCGAGGTGGCGCCGGCGTTCAGCCGGGCGGCGAGCTTGCGCATGCTCAGCGCCTCGATGCCGCCGGAGTCCAGTAGCGCGAAGGCCTCGGCGACGATCTGCTCGCGGCTGAGGGCGGGCTGTTCCCGTCGCCGCTGGGGGCGGTTCCACGGCATGGGGATGCCCGGGGTCGTGCCGTCCTCTGTCCTGGCCGCCATCGGGCCCTCCTCACCAATCGTCCGGATCCGGTCCGGTTCGGCGCAGCTCGCCACGGGTTGATGCGAACAGTGTACGGCGCAGCGAACAGCGTGCGGAGATCGAACGGTGTGCGGCGTTGCGAACAGTGTGCGGCGTCCGTACAGTGTTCGGAGCGGCGCACACCGTTCCCCTGGGGACGGAGGACGGTGTGCCCGCGACGACTTCCGCGCGGCTCCGGTCTCACAGCCAGGCCCGCGCGCCCGTTCCGACGCTCGATGACCGAGCTCGGAGCCCGCCGCTCGAAGCCCGAAGTTCGAAGTCCGAAGGGGGAAACGCCGTGGAACGTCATCCGCAGCGCTGGCTCATCCTGGTCGTGCTCTGTCTCAGCAGCCTGGTGCTGGTGATCGACAACATGGTGCTCACGGTGTCCATCCCGCCGATCGCGGAGGACCTCAAGGCCGGGGCGCAGGACATCCAGTGGATCATCGACTCGTACATCCTGGTCTTCGCCGGCCTGCTGCTCACCTCCGGCAGCCTCTCCGACCGCTTCGGACGGCGGAAGGTGATGATCGTCGGGCTCGCGCTGTTCGGCGCCGCCTCACTGGTCGCGGCGTACGCCGGAAGCCCCGGTGAGCTGATAGCCGGGCGCGTCCTGATGGGCGTCGGCGGTGCGCTGGTCATGCCGAGCACGCTCTCCATCCTGATCACCGTCTTCGACGACGAGGAGCGCCCGAAGGCGATCGCCGCGTGGACCGCGGTGGCCATGGTCGGCCTGGTCGGCGGTCCGGTGCTGGGCGGCGCGCTGATCGCGCACTTCTGGTGGGGCGCGGTCTTCCTGCTCAACGTGCCGATCGCGGCCGTCGCCATCGTCGCCGCGGTGCTGCTGATGCCGGAGTCCAAGGGACCGTGGCGCCGCCCCGACCTGCTCGGCATGGTGCTGTCGATGGTCGGCATGACGGCGCTGGTGTGGTCGATCATCGTGCTGCCCCGGGACGGCTTCACCAGCGCGAGCACCCTCGGCGCGCTCGCCCTCGCGGTGGCCGCGCTGGTCGGCTTCGCCGTCCGGCAGGTCCGCACCGACTCGCCGATGGTCCCGATCAAGCTGTTCCGCAACCGGGTCTTCACCGGCGCCAGCTTCTCGCTCGTCCTGCTGACCTTCGCCACCGGCGGGCTGATGCTGGTCCTCACCCAGTACCTCCAGTTCGTGCTGGAGTTCTCGCCCACCGACACCGGCCTCGCCTTCATCCCGCTGGCCATCGCCTCGCTGGTGTTCAACGCGCTGGGCGCGGTGCTCGGCAAGAAGGTCCCGGCGCGGGTGCTCACCTCGATCGGCATGCTGATCATCGCGGGCGGCTTCGGACTGCTCGCCACCCTCTCGGTCGGCGACGGCTTCACCAAGGTCGCCCTGGCCATGCTGGTGCTCGGCATCGGCTCCGGCCTCGCCATGCCGGCCGCCGCCAACGCGCTGATGGGCGCCATACCCAGCGAGCACGCCGGCGTCGGCTCCGCGCTCAACGACACCATCCAGCAGTCCGGCGCGGCGCTCGGCGTGGCCATCCTCGGCACCGTGCTCTCCAGCACCTACACCGGCGCGATGCCCGCGGCCGCCCCCGAGGCCGCCCGCCACGACATCACCGGCGCGCTCGCGGTGGCCGGATCCACCGGGGACGGCGGCCTGGTCGCGGCGGCCCGGGAGGCGTTCAACACCGCCACCTCGACCACCTTCACGGCGGGCGGCATCGCGGTCCTCGCGGCGGCGGCGCTCACCCTGGTGCTGATGCGCGACGGCCGGAAGACCACCGGCACGGGGGCCGAGCCCCCGGCGGTGCCGGAGGCCGAGCCGGTCGTCTGACCGGCATCTTCCCCCCGGACTGCTGGCCCCGGCCGCCTCGTGC
>NZ_JBHVET010000658.1:0-4841 GCF_042802135.1 Kitasatospora sp. NPDC057512 | reverse complement strand
GGGCGGTGGCGCCCGCCGCCACCAGCGGCGAGCGGATCGGCGACAGCCTGCGGAGCGTCGCTCGGGGGCGGTTTCTGGACGGGCTGCCGCTGCGCGCGGTGGCGCAGCGCTTCGCCCTGCTCGCCGACCAGGTGCAGCCGTTGTCCAACACGCCGCTGCTCGCCGACCTCGACGGGCTGCGCGCGAGCGGACCGGACGGCCGTCGCCCGGAGCCCGACCCGCCGGGGGCCGGCGTCCTCGCCGTCACGGCGCTGACCGGCGTGCTCGGCGGGCTGTGGAGCGGGGCGGCCCTGCCGGCCGCGCTGACCGTCCCCGTGCTGGTCCTGCTGGGCATGCTGCTGGTCGCCCGCCGCTTGCCGGGCGGTTCGGCGCGGGCGGCGGACGCGTCGCGCTTCGGCGCGGCCGCGCTCGTCGGCGCCGCCGGGGGCGCGGCGGGCGCCTGGCTGACCGGCCTGCCGGTCTGGGCGGCCGCGCTCGCCCTGCCGCTCGCCCTCGGCTGCTGGGGCCGGCTGCTGCTGCGGCTGTGGCACGGCCACGCCCAGCGCTGGGGCCGGGAGCGCGGCGTCGTCCCGCTGCGGGACGAACTCGACGGCCTGGAGGCCCTGTTGACCCGCGCGCTGCGCGAGTTCTGGGCCGTCGAGGAGCGGCGCTACTGCGCGGACGCCGCGCTGGCCGTGGTCGGGGTGCTGCGGACGACGGCCGACACCGCGGAGGAGGAGGCGGCGTGCGGCCTCGCCGCCGACCGGCCCGAGGCGGCCGAGGGAGCCGAGGAGGGGGCCGAGCTCTGGCTGTACGAGTCCGGCGAGGAAGGGCCCGAGTTCGACGAGCCGTCGTGGACGGAGGACTACGACTGGAACCTCGAACCGCCGCGGTCCGCGGGGGAGTTCGGTCCCGAGGGCGACAGCGGCTCCGGCCTCGGGGCCGACGGGTCCGGCGCCGGAGCGGGCCCCGGTCCCGCCGCGGTCGTGCCGCCCTGGCTGGAGCGCGGCGAGGCCAAGGGCGGCCCCGACCTCGTCACGGTGCTGACCGGCGATCTGACCGATGCCGCCCTGACCGCGCTGGAACCGTACTGGGGCGCGGTCGAGCGCGGCCACGTCGGCGACGCCGCCCAGGAGCGGATCGCCGAGCGGGTCCGTGAGCTCCTCGGCGTGGCCCGCGACCACCTGCGGCACAACGACGTGCTCTCCGCCCCGCCCTTCGCCTCGCCGCACCGCGACCGCGGCGGGCCGGTCGGCCTGCTGGGCATCGACGCCCGGCGGGCCGCCGACTCGGCCGCCCTCGACCCCGACGGGCACACCGTGGTGCAGCTGACCTCGTCGGAGCAGCTCGACCTGCTCAGCCGCGATCCGTCGGCCGTCGCGCTGATCCGCTTCGGTCCGGAGGCGGCCCGCCGCACCGTCGAGCCCGACACGCCCCTCGGTGACGGGTACTTCGGCGGCGCGCCGGGCCCGCGGGGGGAGCGGGAGGTGCTGACCGCGTCCGGCCGGTACGCGGGCCGGCTGCGGCTGACCGGCCTGAAACCCGGTGTCGTCAGGACCGTCCGGCAGTGGCACGACGAAGAACCGGAGAGCGAGGAGTACGAGTGGTGACCACCCCCGGGCCCGGTCCCCGGTCCGGCGACCCCGCCCGCGCGAAACACGTCGAGCTGTCCTTCCTGACCCCCGACGGGCGGCGGAACCGGACCTGGGCCCGGTTCGGCCCCGACTCCGGCCCGCTCTCCCACGGCCCGGTCCGGACCCGCAACACGCTGCTGAACAACACCGTCAAGTGCGTCCAGGTCCGGGCCGCCGGGACCGACGCGCCCGGCGGCGCCCGGGCGGCCTTCGCCTCCTGCGCGACCGTCGACGCCGAGACCGCGGTCGCGCTGCGGCTGCACCGCGCGCTCGGAGCCTCCGGCGCGAGCGGGCCGTTCCCGGTCCTGATCGGCTACGAGCTCGACGCGGCCGAGCCGTTCGCGCTCTACCGGCCACCGCGCGGCCGGACCGTCGAGCGGATGCACGGACTGCCCGGTGCCCAACTGCGCGTCATCGAACAGGAGCTGGTGGACGCCCTCGCCGTACTGGCCGAGCTCGGCCTGGTCCACCACGGGATCGCCCCGGGAACGGTCCGCTGGGACGGCCGGCGGATCCAGCTCTGGGGCCTCGACGCGGTGACCCACACCGGCCGCCCCCGCGCACCGCGCGGCGCCGCGCCGTACGCACCGCCGGAGGTACGCGAAGGGGCCGGCCGCAGCGACCCCCGCGACGGCCTGTGGAGCGCCGCCCAGGTGATGTACAGCCTGGTCACCGGCCGGCTCGGAGCCCCGGACCGGCCGCCGCCCGACCTGGCCGACCACCGCTCGCTCGCGCACACCATGGGCTCCTCCTTCGCCCCGCGCGCCGCCGACCGCCCCACCCCGGCCGCCCTGCTCGCCCTGCTCGCCCCCGACCGGGCCCCCGCCGCCGACCGGCTGCCCGCCGACGGGCTCGCCGCGCACCGCGCCGGGTACGACCGGGCGCTGGCGGCGAAGCGCCCGGCCGGCGCGGTGGCACCCGGCGAAGCGGTCGGCGAGGCCGCCGGCCACCCGGCCGGTGCTCCGGCCGGCGAGGTGCTCTGCCCGTACTGCCTGGAGCCGATCCGCTACGACCCGACCGCCCTCCACACCCCCGATGCCGTCCAGGAGCTCCGCCCCTACGACCCGCAGGCCCAGCCCAACCCGCGACTGCTCGCCGACGAACTGCGCGGCGCCTTCCAGCTCTGCCCGGGCAACGGCACCGTCCGCGAGCACCACATCCCCGTCCCCTACCTGACCAACGGCCGCCCGCTGACGGTGGCCATGATCGGGCAGTCCAACACGGGCAAGAGCCACCTGCTCACCCAGATGGTGGCCGAGATCGCCGACGACCGGCTGAAGCCGTACGGCATCAGCTGGCAGTCCGTCAACCCGCGGCAGCACGCCGGATTCCTGAACAGCCGGGTGGTGCCGCTGCGCGACGGCCGGGTGCTCGCCCACACCGCCGGCCTCGGCCAGGACGAGACCGCCCGGTTCGTCGAGTCCCTGCTGATCACCGACGCGTCCGGACGGACCAGGCCGCTCGCGTTCTTCGACCTCGCCGGCGAGGACCTGCTGCGCACGGACGCCCTGCTGCGGTTCCTGCTGGGCATCGACGCCCTGATCTTCGTCGTCGACCCCACGATCGCCATGCCGCTCGCCCAGCTCGACGACGTCCGCACGACGCTCGACCAGCACGTCAACCGGGACGGCGACCCGGCCTTCGCCACCGTCCTGGACCGCGTCCCCCGCACCGGCCCGTACCTGACCGTCCCGTCCGCCGTGGTCGTCGCCAAGGCCGACCTGCTGCGGTCCGAACCCCCCGTCGACCGCTGGCTCGGCGAACCGGGCCACACCGCGCTGAGCCGCCGACGACTCCACGAGGAGAGCCGCGACGTGTACGCGCTGCTCGACCGCCATGCCGGAAAGGCCTGGCTGCGCCCCTTCGACACCGCTCTGCACTGCACCCTGCACGTGGCCTCGGCGACCGGCGGCCGGCAGGAGGACAGCCGCTACCCGCGCGGAGTCCGTGCCCAGCGGGTCCTGGAACCCCTGCTCTCGCTGTTCGCGATGCACGGCATCGTCGAACTCGCCGAGGGCCGACCCGTCGACGAGGTGGACCGATGAGTGCTCAGGGCCCCGGCTCCGACCGGGACGCCGTCGACCAGATCGTCTTCCGCTGGCAGGGCAACCAAGGCCGGCGCAGCGCCGGCCTGACCGCCGCCGCCTGGTCCTGCCCCCAGGAGGACGCCGAGGAGCTCGGCCAGGAGCTCGCCCCGTTCCTGCGGGTCGACGGCGCGCCGTGCCCCAGTGTGGTCCGCACCCGGCTGCGGGACGATCGCGCCGCCCTCGTCCAGCGCTGGCCCACGGCCGACCCGGGCGGGCGGCCCAACACGGCCGCCCACGTCCTGGTCGGGCCGACCGGCCTGCTCGGCCCCCGCACCTGCCTGGCCCTGCGCGACTGGACGTGGAGCGGGCAGGAGTTCGCCGAACAGGCCCACGGCGGACAGCCCCGGCTCCCGATGGCGGACCTGGAGGCGACCGTGGTGCCGGCCTGGGCCGACACCCTGGCCCTCCTGCCGGACGTCCGCGACACGCTCACCGCCGCCACCGCCGCCCTGCTGCGCCACCCGCAGTGCCGCCTCTCGCTGCGCAGTGACGCCCTGCCGGGGTGGCCGGAGCGGAACCGGTCCGGCGTGGTCGTCGCGGGCCTCCTCCAGATCTTCGGACTGTGGCTGGGCCGCCCCTGGACCTTCGCCACCTACGACATGACGGATCGCCACGACCTGCTGGCCACCTGGGTCTCCGACTGGTCGACCGACGGCGGCCGGCAGCGGGCGCGCTACCGCGTCGACCCGAGGCGGCCCGAGGACGACCGCGCGCACGAACTCGCGGCCCGCCTGGTCGGCCGCTGCCTGGCCGCGGTCGAGCGCGGGCACGGCGGTGCCGGCCTGCCGGAACTGAAGATCGGGCTGCCGGACGGCGCGAGCCTGCCGGCCGAGGAGCGGCTGCGCAGGCTCGCGCGCGTCCTCGACACGAACCGCCGCCCGGAGTCCCGCGATCCCGGCGAGGGGGCGGGGGAGGACGGGGAGTCGGTGTACACGGAGCCCCGGCCGCCATCCGCTCCGCCACCCGCTCCGGCGTCTGCGCCGGCTCCACCCGCCGCCGCGCCCGTGTCCGGACGGTTGCACGCGGTCCTGCGCGACCCCCGCCCCGACCCGGCCGAGGCCGAGGAGCTGGACCGCTGGATCGGTCGGCTGACCGGTCGTGAGGCACTCGCGCTGCTCCAGGAGGAGGACCTCTCCTACCC
>NZ_JBHVET010000657.1:0-4851 GCF_042802135.1 Kitasatospora sp. NPDC057512 | reverse complement strand
GCCGGGGCGCTCCCACCCACCAACCATCCGAACCTGTACGGGAGTTGTGACCCATGCGCAGCCGTCACGTGTTCCACGCCGTCGACTCGCACACCGAGGGCATGCCGACCCGGGTGATCACCGGCGGCTTCGGCGTCATCCCCGGCGCCACCATGGCCGAGCGCCGGGTGCACTTCCAGGAGCACCTGGACCACTTCCGCACCCTGCTGATGTACGAGCCGCGCGGCCACGCCGCGATGAGCGGCGCGATCCTCCAGCCGCCGACCCGGCCGGACGCCGACTTCGGCGTGCTCTACATCGAGGTCTCCGGACTGCTGCCGATGTGCGGGCACGGCACCATCGGGGTCGCCACCGTGCTGGTCGAGACCGGGATGGTCCCGGTGGTCGAGCCGGTCACCACCGTACGGCTGGACACCCCGGCCGGACTGGTGGTCGCCGAGGTGAGGGTCGAGGACGGCGCCGCCAAGGCGGTGACCATCCGCAACGTGCCCTCCTACTCCGTCGCCCTGGACCGCAAGATCGAGGTGCCCGGCTACGGCGCGGTGACCTACGACCTCGCGTACGGCGGCAACTTCTACGCCATCCTGCCGCTCGCCGAGTTCGGGCTGCCCTTCGAGCGCGAGCGCAAGCAGGAGATCCTGGACGCCGGCCTGGCCATGATGGACGCGATCAACGCGGGCCCGGACCGGCCGGTGCACCCGGAGAACCCGTCCATCCACGGCTGCCACCACGTCCAGCTGCTCGCCCCCGGCTCCACCGCCGAGCACTCCCGGCACGCGATGGCCATCCACCCCGGCTGGTTCGACCGCTCGCCCTGCGGCACCGGCACCTCGGCGCGGATGGCCCAGCTGCACGCGCGCGGCGAACTGCCGCTCGGGCGGGACTTCCGCAACGACTCCTTCATCGGGACCACCTTCACCGGGCGGCTGGTCGAGGAGACCGAGGTGGCCGGGCGTCCCGCGGTGGTGCCCACCGTCACCGGGCGGGCCTGGGTCACCGGCACCGCCCAGTACTTCCTCGACCCGAGCGACCCGTTCCCGGCGGGCTTCCTGCTCTGACCCCTCCTTCCTCCTTCGTCCCCGTACCTCCCCCCGAAGGGCTGCTGGCCGTGACCATCACCTCGTACAACCCCGCCGACCCCGCCGACCTCGTGGTCGCCGTCGAGGAGCCCGGCGCCGAGGCCGTGCGGGCCGCCGTCGGGCGGGCCCGGGCGGCGCAGGGCGACTGGCTCGCCGCCGGGGCGGGCGCCCGGTCGGCGGCGCTCGGCCGGATCGCGGACGCCGTGGAGGCGCACGCCCACGAGCTGGCCGCGCTGATCGTGCGCGAGGTCGGCAAGCCGCTGGCCGAGGCGCTCGGCGAGGTCGCCCGCACGGCGGCGATCTGGCGCTACTACGCGCAGGCGCCGTACGCGCCGTCCGGGGCGGTGCACGAGACCGCCGCCGGCCCCGGACTGCTGCTCACCCGGCGCCGCCCGTACGGGGTCGCCGGACTGATCGCGCCGTGGAACTTCCCGCTGGCGATCCCGACCTGGAAGGCCGCGCCGGCCCTCGCCGTCGGCAACGCGGTGGTGCTCAAGCCGGCGCCCGAGGCGACGGCCTGCGCGCTGCGGCTGGCGGAGTTGGCCGGGCTGCCCGAGGACGTGTTCACGGTGCTGCCCGGCGGGGCGGAGGAGGGCGCGGCGCTGGTCGGCGCCGCGGACGTGGTCTCCTTCACCGGCTCGACCGGCGTCGGCCGGGCCGTGGTGCGGGCCGCGACCGACCGCGGGGTGCCGGTGCAGGCCGAACTCGGCGGGCTGAACGCCGCGCTGGTGCTGCCGGACGCCGACATCGCGCAGGCCGCCGGGCACATCGCCGCGGCCATCGCCGGGTACGCCGGGCAGAAGTGCACCGCCACCAGCCGGGTGATCGCGGTCGGCGCCGCCTACGAGCCGCTGCGCGAGGCGCTGGTCAAGGCGCTGGCGGCGGTCGACGACGCGGTCTGCGGGCCGGTGATCAACGCCGGTGCGCGGGAGCGGCTGACCGGGGCCGTCTCCTCGGCCGTCGAGGCCGGGGCCAGCGTGCTCACCGGCGGCGGGGTGCCCGAGCGGACCGGCTGGTACGTCGAGCCGACCCTGCTCGCCGAGGTGCCGGCCGAACACCCGCTGGCCCGTGAGGAGTTCTTCGGCCCGATCGCGGTGCTGCACGCCGCCGCCGACCTGGACGAGGCCGTCGCGCTCGCCAACGACACCCCGCACAGCCTCTCCACCTCGGTGCACACCCGCAGCCTGGACGTGGCGCTGGCCGCCGCCGACCGGCTGGACGCGGGCATGATCCGGGTCAACGCCCCGTCCAGCGGCGTCGACTTCCACCTGCCCTTCGGCGGGGCCAAGGGCGCGAGCCACGGCGACCGCGAACAGGGCCAGGCCGCCCTGGACTTCTACACCGTCAGCCGGACCGTCAGCGTGCTGCCGGGCGGAGGTGCGCTCTGATGTTCGTACGGACGGTGGACTACCACACGGCCGGCGAGCCGTTCCGGATCGTGCTCGACGGCGTGCCGCCGATCCCCGGCGACACCGTCGCCGAGCGCCGGGCCATCGCGCTCGGCGCGGGCGGCAGCGCGACCGCGCCCCGGCCCAGCGCGCTGGACGAGGTCCGGCAGCTGCTCAGCCGGGAACCGCGCGGCCACGCCGGGATGTACGGCGGCTTCCTGGTCCCGCCGGACGACGACGAGGCGCACCTGGGCGTGCTGTTCTGGCACAAGGACGGCTACTCCACCGCCTGCGGGCACGGCACCATCGCGCTCGGCGCCTGGGCGGTGGACTCCGGACTGGTGGCCGCCCCCGCGGACGGCGTGGCGCGGGTGCGGATCGACGTGCCGTCCGGCCGGGTCACCGCCCTGGTGCACCGCGCCGGCGGGCGGACCACCGGGGTGACCTTCCGCAACGTGCCCAGCCGGGTCACCGCGCTGAAGCTGCCGGTGGAGACCTCGCGCGGCACCGTGGAGGTCGCCGTGGCGCACTCCGGCGCCTGCTACGCCTCGGTGCCCGCGGCCGCCCTCGGGCTCGCCGTGGAGAAGGAGCGGCTGCCCGAACTCACCGCCGTGGGGCGGGAGATCAGGGCCGCGCTGGCCGGGTCGGAGGCGGTCGCGCACCCGACGGACGCCCGGCTGTCGGGCGTCTACGGGGTCATCCTGTACGACGAACTCCCCTCGGTGGACGGGGTGTTGAACCAGCGCAACGTCACCGTCTTCGCGGACGGCCAGATCGACCGCTCGCCCTGCGGCTCCGGCACCTCCGCCCGGCTCGCGGTGCTCGCCGCCGAGGGGCGGCTGGCCCCGGGCGAGCCGCTGCGGCACGAGTCGGTCATCGGGACGGTCTTCAGCGGGCGGGTCCTCCCGGGCGGCGACCCGCAGGGCGAGGGCGTGGTCACCGAGGTCGGCGGGACGGCCTTCCGCACCGGCGAGCACGGCTTCGTCCTGGAGCCGGACGACGAGCTGGGAGCGGGGTTCCTGCTGTGACCACCGTGAGTGCGACCGAAGGTGTGAAGCCAACCGAAGTGCCCGGCGCGGTGGTTGTGCCGCTCCAGTACGCCGTGCCGGGCACCGGCGGGGTCGGGCCCGCCGGGGCGGTGGGGGCGATCGAGCGGGTGCTGCTGGACGGGTTCGACCCGGAGGCGGCACCCGCCCGGTCGGCCGTACCGGTGCCCGCCGGCGAACTGCTGCTGATGCCGGCCGCCGCCGGGCCGTACGCCGGCGTGAAGATCGCCGGGGTCGCGCCCGCCAACCCGTCGGCCGGACTGCCCAGGATCACCGGCAGCTACCTGCTGCTGGACGGGCCCACCCTCCAGCCGCTCGCCCTGCTGGACGGCGCCGCGCTCACCGCGCTGCGCACGCCCGCCGTCACCGCGGCCGCGCTGCGGCGGCTGGCCGTGCCGGAGGCCGAGCACCTGGTGCTGTTCGGCTCCGGGCCGCAGGCGTACGGGCACCTGGACGCCCTGCTCGCCGTCCGGCCGCTGCGCCGGCTCACCGTGGTGGCGCGCAACGCCGAACGGGCCGGGGCGCTGGCCGGGTACGGGCGGGAACTCGGGCTGGCGGCTGAGGTCGGCGACCCGCGCGCGGTCCGCGAGGCGGACCTGGTGGTCTGCTGCACCACCGCGCGCACCCCGCTGTTCGACGGTGCGCTGGTGCCCGCGCACGCGGCGGTGGCGGCGGTCGGCTCGCACGAGCCGGACGCCCGGGAGGTGGACGAACTGCTCGTCCAGCGCGCCGAGTTGTACGTCGAGGCGCGCACCGTCGCGGTGCGCGAGGCCGGGGACCTGCTGATGGCGGGCGTGGCCGGGCGGCAGCTGTGGAACCTCGCCGAACTGGTGCGCGGCGACGCGCTGGTGCCCGACGGGCGGCCGCGGTTCTTCAAGAGCGTCGGGATGGCCTGGCAGGACCTGGCCGTTGCGGCGGAGGTGTACCGGGCGGCCTCCCAGTAGTTCAGTCGCCCAGGAAGACGAGCCAACTGCCCGGGGTGGCGGAGCAGTTGGCGAGCAGGTTGCGCAGCTCGCGGACGGCCGCCCGCTGCTCCCCGGTGGTGCAGCGGGCGAGCAGGGCGGTGGCCTCCTCGAAGGCGGCGCCGGCGTCCTGCTCGTTGAACAGGGTGTCCCCGTACGGGTCGATCCGGCCGAGCCGGTGGCGGGCCGGATCGGTGTGCCGGGCCAGGGCGGTGGTGAGGGCCTCGCCGGGGCTCGACAGGTGCAGCATCCTGGCGCCGGTGCGGCGGCCGCCGTTCGGGCGGCCGTCGTACAGCGCGATGTCGATCGACACGGCGTTGCTCCTGGTGGTGGTCGGGAGCTGTGGAACCGGAGCCGGTGCAGCGGGATGGGACTG
>NZ_JBHVET010000656.1:0-4889 GCF_042802135.1 Kitasatospora sp. NPDC057512 | reverse complement strand
TCACCTTCAGCATCATCGTCGAATCCGCCGACGACCAGGAGGCGAAGCGCGTGGCGCGGGAGACCGCCGCCTCCGCGAGCAGCGCCAGCGGGTCGGCGACCGGGTCGGCGCCGACCTCCTCGGCTCCGGCCTCCGCGGCGTCGCCGGCCTCACCGTCCGCGGCGGGCTCGGCGGGATCGACGGGCTCGGCGGGCGCGAAGCCGTACGCGGCGGGCAGGTCGATGAAGCGGACCGGCAGGTCGTGGTCCACGGCGTGCCGGATCGCCACCCACTCCGGGGAGAACTCGGCGTACGGCCAGAAGGCGGCCTTCGCCGGGTCGTCCACCGCGTGGGCGAGCAGCGCCACCGGCGGGACCAGGTCCTTCTCGGCGGCCAGGTGGACGATCGCGTCGGCCTCCGGCGGGCCCTCGATCAGCACCGCGTCCGGCCGCCAGTGCGCCAGCGCGGCGGCCACCGCCCGGGCCGAGCCGGGGCCGTGGTGGCGGATGCCCAGCAGGGCGACCTCAGGGCTGGTCATGCCCCCACCTCGCTTCGCTCGGCAGGTGATTCCCACAACGGGCACCTCTCGATGGTTCGCTCGCGCCGCTCGCTCACGCCCCCACCTCGCTTCGCTCGGCAGGTGATTCCCACGACGGGCGCCTCTCGTCGGTTCGCTCGCACCGCTCGCTCACGCCCCCACCTCGCGGGCGGCGCGGTAGAAGTCCTTCCAGCCGTCGCGCTCGCGCACCACCCCTTCGACGTACTCGCGCCAGACCGCCCGGTCCGCCACCGGGTCGCGGACGACGGCGCCGAGGATGCCGGCCGTCACGTCCCCGGCCCGCAGCACGCCGTCGCCGAAGTGGGCGGCCAGCGCGAGTCCGTTGGTCACCACCGAGATCGCCTCGGCGGTGGAGAGGGTGCCGCTCGGGGTCTTGACCTTCGTCCGGCCGTCCACCGTGATCCCGGCCCGCAGCTCGCGGAAGACGGTGACCACGCGCCTGATCTCCTCGGCGCCGCCGGGCAGTTCGGGCAGGTCCAGGGAGCGGCCGAGCTGGCCGACCCGCCGGGTGACGATGTCGACCTCCTCGTCCAGCGAGCCCGGCAGCGGCAGCACCACGGTGTTGAAGCGGCGGCGCAGCGCGCTGGACAGCTCGTTGACGCCGCGGTCGCGGTCGTTGGCGGTGGCGATCACGTTGAAGCCGCGCACGGCCTGCGTCTCGGCGCCCAACTCCGGTATCGGGAGCGTCTTCTCGGACAGGATGGTGATCAGACTGTCCTGCACGTCGGCCGGGATGCGGGTGAGCTCCTCGACCCGGGCGATCTTCCCGTCGGCCATCGCCCGCATCAGCGGCGAGGGCACCAGGGCGTCCCGGCTGGGCCCGTTGGTGAGCAGCTGGGCGTAGTTCCAGCCGTAGCGGACGGCCTCCTCGGGGGTGCCGGCCGTGCCCTGCACCAGCATCGTGGAGTCGCCGCTGATCGCCGCGGCCAGGTGCTCGGACACCCAGGTCTTCGCGGTGCCCGGCACACCGAGCAGCAGCAGCGCCCGGTCCGTCGCCAGGGTCGTCACGGCGACCTCGACGACCCGGCGCGGGCCGATGTACTTGGGGGTGATCCGGGTGCCGTCGGGCAGTTCGCCGCCGAGCAGGTACGTCGCCACGGCCCACGGCGAGAGCTTCCAGCGCTCGGGGCGCGGACGGTCGTCCTGCGCGGCCAGCGCGGCCAGTTCACCGGCGAACGCGTCCTCGGCGTGCTGCCGCAGAACGTCGGTCATGGGGGCTCCTTCGGGTCGGCCGCCGGGCACACGGGTGCCCCGGGCGGAGTGGTGATCGGGGGGAGCCAGGTCGGCGTCCCGGCCTGTGGGACCAACCCTGCACCGAGCCACTGACAACCCGCCCGGGGCTCCGGACGGGCCGTCAGCCACTGTCAGTGCCGCCGCCTACGGTCGGTCGCATGGAGGAACGCTGGAGCACCGAACACGTCCTGTCCCTGGCACCTGACGCCGCCTCGCAGAAGGCGGCGGGCAAGCTCTCCGCGCCCGCGCCGTGGTCCGGCACCGGCACCGACGGCACCGCCCTCTGGGGCGAGTGCAAGGGCAGCGGCCGCACGCCGTACCGCACCGCGATCGAACTCGCCACGCCCGCCTACCAGTGCAGCTGCCCCAGCCGGAAGTTCCCGTGCAAGCACGCGCTCGGGCTCCTCCTGCTGTGGAGCGGCACCCCGGCGGCCGTCCCGGCCGGCGAGCCCGCCGACTGGGTCTCCGAGTGGCTCACCTCCCGCCAGGAGCGCGCCGAGAAGCGCGCGGAGAAGAAGGAGGAGGACCCGGAGACCACCCGGCGCCGGATCGAGAAGCGCGGCGCCAAGGTCGCGGTCGGGGCGGCGGAGCTGCGGCTGCGGCTGGCCGACCGGGTCCGGCACGGCCTGGCCGACCAGTCCACCGCCGGCCCCTGGGAGGAGGTCGCCGCCCGGATGGTCGACGCGCAGGCCCCCGGGCTGGCCGCCCGGGTCCGCGAACTGGACGCGCTGCCGCAGGAGCGGCTGCTGGAGGAGTACGCCATGCTGCACCTGCTCGCCACCGCCGCCACCCGGATGGACGAACTGCCGGCCGAGCTGGCCGCCACCGTCCGCACCCGGGTCGGCTTCCCCGCGGACCCCGGCACGGCCGGCCCCACCGTCCGCGACCGCTGGCTGGTCCTCGGCACCCGGGACACCACGGACGAGCGGCTCACCACCCGCCGGGTCTGGCTGCGCGGCGCCAAGACCGGCCGCCCGGCCCTGCTGCTCTCCTTCGGCCACCAGGGCCAGGCCCCCGCCCTCGCCCTGCCCACCGGCCGTCTGGTCGAGGCCGACCTCGCCTACTTCCCCGCCGCCCACCCGCTGCGCGCCGACCTCCGCGAGCGCTACGGCGCCCCCGAGCCGGGCCCCGCCGGCCCGCCGGCCGGGCTCACCGTCGCCGAGGCGGTGGCCGGCTACGGCACCGCCGTCGCCGACGACCCGTGGCTGGAGAGCCGGCCCACCGTGCTCAGCGACGTCGTCCCGGTCCGCACCCCGGACGGCTGGTTCCTGACGGACGGCCACCACACCGTGCCGGTCCGCGCCTCGGCCGTCCCGGAAGCCGCGCTGTGGCGGCTGGCCGCGGTCTCCACCGGCCGCCCGCTGACGGTCTTCGGCGAGTACGGCCACCAGGGCTTCGGCCCGGTCACGGCCTGGGCCGCCGACCAGCGCCCGGTCGGCCTCACCAATCTCTAGGAGCACCAGGAATGACGATCACCCAGGACCCGTGGGAGACCCTGCACACCAGCGCCCTGCTCGGCACCGACCGCCGTCCGCTCCCGGCCACCGCCCTGCCGCTCGCCGACGCCGTGGACCAGGGCGATCCGGCCACCGCCCTGCTGGAGCTGGCCGCGCTGGCCGCCGTCCGCCGCCGGGCCGGCGCGCTGCCCGTACCCGCCGCCGAGCCGCCCGGCCCGCCCGCGGCCGAGGACACCCGCCCGGAGCTGCCCGAGCCCGCCGCCCGCCGGCTGGCCGTCCTGCTCTCGGGGCGGACCGGCGGCGGCGCCGGCACCGGCGGCACCCTGGCCAACCTGTCCGAGCTGCTGCCGCAGTGGCTCGCCACCGCCCGGGCGAGCGGCCTGCGCCCGCCCGCCGCGCTGATACCCGGCCTGCTCGACGCCGCCCGCGCCCGCAGCGAACTGCGCGCCGACGCCGTGGCGTTGGCCGGTCCGCCGGGCCGCTGGCTGGCCGAGCAGAACCCCGACTGGCGGTTCGTGCTGCGCACCACCGCTCCCGAGCTGCCGCGGCAGCCCACCGACGACCGGCTCTGGCACGAGGGCCTGTTCGCCGAACGGGTCACCCACCTCACCCAGCTGCGCCGCCGCGATCCCGCGGCCGGCCTGGATCTGCTGCGCGGCACCTGGTCCACCGAGCGCGCCGAGGACCGCCTGCTCTTCCTGGACGCCCTCCAGGACGGCCTCTCCCCCGCCGACGAACCGTTCCTGGAGGCCGCCCTCGGCGACCGCAGCAAGAACGTCCGGGCCACCGCCGCCGAGCTGCTCTCCACCCTGCCCGGCTCCGCGCTGGCCGTCCGGATGGCCGAGCGGGCGCGGGCCGCCGTCCGGCTCGCCGACACCGGCACCCACCTGCTGGTCACCCCGCCCACCGAGTGCGACGCGCAGATGCAGCGCGACGGGATCGCGCCCAAGTCGCCCACCGGGCGCGGCGAACGGGCCTGGTGGTTCGGCGAGTTGGTGGCCGCCGCACCGCTGTCGCTCTGGCCGGAGAGCACCGGGCTGACGCCCGGGCAGCTGCTCGCCCTGCGGGTCGGCGACAGCATCGACGAGACCAGCAGCAGCTGGGCCGACGACCTGCGGGAGGCCTGGGCGCGGGCCGCCATCCGCCAGCAGGACGCCGACTGGGCCCGGGCGCTGCTCGGTCCGGCCCCGGTCCCGTCCGGGCGCGGCGCCCGGACCCGCGCGCTGCGCACCACCGGCGCCCCGGCCAAGCTGCTGGCCGTCCTCCCGCCGGAGGAGCGGGCGGTCTGGACGGCCGCGTTCATCACGGTGCACGGGCTGGGCGAGGCCTTCCAGCTGCTCGGCGCCTGCGCCACCCCGTGGACGCCGCCGCTGTCCACCGCCGTGGTGACCGCCCTGGCCCGGGCGGCGGCCTCCGGGGCGTACCCGTGGAGCCACAGCGGGGTGCTCGGGATGACGGAGCGCGCGCTCGCCCCGGAGACGGCCGCCGCGGTGGAGGAGCTGGCCGCCGGGGCCGCCCCGGACTCCGCGTGGTCCGAGACCTTCTCCCGGCTGGCCGGCACCCTGCGCTTCCGGGCGGCGATGCTCGCGGAGCTGGCGGGCTGAGGGCGGGCCGGGCCCACCGGACGCCTCCGGAGACGACGGAGCGGGCCGGCCCCTGTC
>NZ_JBHVET010000655.1:0-4925 GCF_042802135.1 Kitasatospora sp. NPDC057512 | reverse complement strand
CGCTGCGCGAGCAGGTCAAGGACGAACTCCTGGAGCAGCTCGGCCGCGGCCGGTTCACCCCCGGCGAGTCGATCAACGAGGTCCAGCTCGCCGAGGAACTGGGCGTGAGCCGAACCCCCCTGCGCGAGGCCCTGATCAGCCTGGAGCGCGAGGGCATCATCACCAGCGAGCGCGGCAAGGGCTTCCGCTTCGCCCCCACCGGCAAGCAGGAGTTCCTCGACCTCACCGCGATCGTCATCGCCCTGGAGTCGCTGGCCCTGCGCACCTCCGACCCGGCGCACCTGGCGGAGATCGCCCCCCGGCTGCTCGCCGAGGCCCGCGCCTTCTCCGCACCGCAGGCCCCGCACGGCACGATAGAGCGCTACGACGACGCCTGGCACGCCCTGCTGCTCTCCGGCTGCGCCAACGCCCGGCTGCGCGAGATGATCGACTCGCTCAAGCTCACCCTGCACCGCTACGAGCGGGTGGTGGTCGGCGACCACGAGATCCTGGAGCGCGCCGCCGAGGAGCACGAGCGGATCGCCCAGTGCCTGCTGGACGGCGACATCGACCAGGCCGTCGCCGCGCTGGAGGCCAACTGGACCGGCGGCATGGAACGCATCCTGCACCGGCTGCCCCCGGTCGCCGCGTTCTGAGCCGCCTGCCCCCGGTCGCCGCGTTCTGAGCCGGGCGCCGCGTTCTTCGCCGGCCCGTCAGCCCAGCAGTTCCGGGACCCCCGGGGCGAGCCAGTGCAGCCGGTCGGCCAGGCCCGCCGCCTCGAACCGTGCGATGGTATCCGCCCGTCCCTCGGTGAAGTGCTCCCACGAGGCGTAGTGGACGGGGACGACCCGGCGGGCACCGAGCGAGGCGGTGAGCGCGGCGGCCTGCGCCCCGTCCATGGTGATCAGCCCGCCGCCGCCGAAGGCCTCGATCCGGGCGGCGCCGAGGTGCAGGAAGGCCGTACCGATCCGGAACTTCCGTCCCACCTCGTCCAGTTCGGGGATGTGGACGGTATCGCCCGAGACGTAGAGCGCCTCCTCCTCGCCCGGCACCTCGACCACGAAGCCGGTCACGTCCCCGACCGGACCGTGCAGGCCCGGCGTGCCGGTCACCCGCAGGGTCCGGCCGTCCACGGTCAGGGTGCGGCTCTGCCAGGGCGCCAGCCCGAGCGCGCCGCCGCCGAGCCGGGCGGCCCCGCTGACGGTGGTCAGCACCGGCCGGTCGGCGAGCAGGGTCCGGCCGGTGGCGTCCAGGTTGTCGGGGTGCTCGTCATGACTGAGCAGCACGGCGTCCACCGGCGGCAGCTCGTGCGCGCCGATCGCCGGAGCACCGGTGCTGCGCAGGACCACCGGGTCGTGCCGGTACTCGGCCGGAGCCGGATCGAAGACGGGATCGGTGAGCAGCCGCAGCCCGCCGACCTCCAGCAGGACGGTCGCGGTGCCGATGTGGGTGGCCTTGATCTTCACAGTGTTCTTTCCTTTGCGGTGAGTTGATGATCCGTCAGTCATGGTCGTTCGGGTTCTCGTCCCGGACGCGGAAGCGGCTCCGGTACTCCCCCGGCGTGGTGGAGAGCCGGTCCCGGAACACCCGGTGCAGGGTCTCGACGGAGCCGAAGCCGCAGGCCCGGGCGACCCCCGGCAGCGGGTGGTCGGTGCGCTCCATCAGCCGGCGCGCCGCCTCCAGCCGCAGCTCCTCGACGTACGCCCCGGGCGTCGTGCCGCTCTCCGCGCGGAAGACCCGGGCGAAGTGCCGCTCGCTCATGGCGAGCCGGCCGGCGAGGGCGGGCACCGACAGGTCGGCGTCCAGGTGCTCGCCGATCCAGCGCCGGAGGTCCCGCAGGTCCGCCCGGCCGCCCGCGCGGTGGGCCAGCGGGACGCTGAACTGGCTCTGACCGCCCGGGCGTTGCAGGTACATCACCATGATCCGGGCGATCTCCAGCGCGAGGTCGTCGCCGTGGTCCTCGGCGACCAGCGCCAGGGTGAGGTCCATCGAGGTGCTCAGGCCGGCGCTGGTCCACATCCGCCCGGAGCGGATGAACACCGGATCGGCGTCCACCTCGACGGCCGGGTGGTCGGCGGCCAGCCGCTCGGCGGTCGCCCAGTGGGTGGTCGCGCGGTGCCCGTCCAGCAGCCCGGCCGCCGCCGTGACGTGCGCGCCCGCGCACACCGAGGCGACCCGTCCGGCCCGGGGCCCGGCCTCCCGCAGCCAGGCCACCACCGCCGGGTCCACCCGGGGCACCGGGCCGTCCGGCCCCAGGTCCACCCGGCCCGGCACCAGCACCGTGTCCGCCCGTACCCGTTCCCGCGCCAGCGTCCCGGTCACGTGCAGCGGCACCCCCGAGAAGGTCTCCACCGGCCCGCTCCGCTCGGCGCACACCCGCACCTCGTACCCGGGCCGCCCGGGCGGCAGCAGCCGGCCGGCCAGCGCGAAGATCTCGGCGGGCCCGGCCACGTCCAGCGCGTTCACCCCGGGGAACACCGGGACCACGACCAGATGCGGCAGGCGGAGTGCGTCGTCCATGCCCCCACCCTCGCCCGGAGGCGGCCCTGGCGGCAATGACGGGACTCTGCAAGATCCGGCCATCGGCCAGGGTCCTCTCCCGATCCGAAGGAGAGGACCTACGCCCCCGGCCGTACCGCCCCCGGGACGAGCGCCCGATTGACCCTCCGCCGCCTCCCGGCGGCAGGATGGCCCGCATGTGGGGCAAGTGGATCGACTGCCGGGTACGGCCCGGAGCACGCGAGGCGTTCGCCGCCGGTCAGCGCCGCTGGTCGGCGATCTCCGACCAGCCGGGCCTGGTCGGCCAGGCCGGCGGCTGGACACCGGACGGCGACCGCGCCCTCCTGCTCGCCCTGTGGGCCGACGAGCCCGCCTACACCCGCTTCCTGCGCGAACGCCACGACCGGGCCGCCGCCCAGGCCGCCCAGCGCTCCGCCTACAGCTCGATCGAGGTCGCCACCGGCCCGATCGTCCTCACCATGCCGGGTGCCTCCCCCTCCCTCCCCGACGCCCTCACCCGCGCCACCGTCCTGCGGGCCGCCGACTGCCGCCTCCACCCCGGGCGCGCCGACCACTTCCTCGACGTCCAACGCCGCCTCTGGGCCCCGAACATGGCCGCCGCCGACGGCATGCTCGGCGGCGCCGTCACCCGCCTCGCCCCCGACCGCTACCTCGTCACCACCCTGTGGACCACCCCCGCCGCCCACCACGCCTACACCACCGACCACCTCCCCACCCTGCTCCCCCGCGCCGCCGTCCCCACCGACGTCCACACCCTCACCGGGCACCTGCTCCCCCTCGAACCGTCCTGGCTGGTCCTGCCCGTCCGGTCGCCATAGCGGAGCCTGTCAGGGGCCCGCCCTACACTCCGGGCCATGTCACCGCCGCACTCCGCAGGCTCCGTCGACGACCAGCTGTCGGTCCTCGACTCCCTGCTCGCCGCCCCGTTCCCCGAGCGCGCGGACACCAGGACCGAGCACGGCTGGGGCGGCCCCGGGCACCAGATCGCCGTGCTCCGGGCGAGCCGCGACTTCTGGGACGCCCCGGGCCCGAGGCCGTCACCGAGGCCGGCGGGCTGTCACCCCGGCGCCCCCGGCCGGTGGGCGTCGCAGTACCAGCCGCCCGGATACAGCCGGGCTCCCGGCGCCCCGCACGGGATCCGCCCCGCCGAGCAGATCTCCCTCCGCACCGGCGGGATCACCCGATCAGAGGTGAGCGGCGCGCCCACCGGGTCGTACGGGTCCCCGGGCAGCAGCAGCCGGCGTGGCGGGCGGTGCGGAGCGCGGCGCTGCTCCGGCACCCGCGGGTGGTCGGCCCCGCGCTGACGCGGGACCACCGGCCGGTCCGTCCGGTCCACCAGCACCCCGCCATTGGCGAGGAAGCGGCGCCGGTCCGCCTCGGGCACCCAGAAGCGCAGCGGGCCACCGTTCCGGGTCCGTTGGGTGATCGGCACGTAGACGCCGCCGGCGACCCGGCGCACGAAGTCGTCGATCCGCGGGACCAGCACCTCCCACCTCGGGTGCCACCGCCCGCAGCGGCCGCCGCCGCGCACCGGGCAGGGCTGCGAGCCGGTGCGGTCGCACTTCAGCAGCCGGAGGGTCCGTACCCCGCCGCGCAGCAGCAGGTCGCGGTCCTCGCGGATGGCCCGGGCCGGCAGGTTGTCGGTGCGCACCCAGTGGACCTGGTCGATGAGCGGCGCCTTCGGGTCGACGGTGTGCCAGACCGCGGTGATGCCGTCCTCCTGCGCCAGCCGGTTCCGACGCCGGACGGACTGCGCGCTGACGTACGAGAGTTGGGGCTCGAAGCCGAACCGGCGGCCGTCCGCGCCGGTGACCAGGACGGCGGGCCGCCGCCCGTCGGCCGTCCCGGCCCCGATCTCGACGGCGTGCCCGTCGCTCGCGGCGGCCCGGGCGTAGCGCTCCTGGTAGGCCTTGCGCTGCTCGTCCCGGGCATCGGCGTGGGGCCGGCGGTGCGGGTTGTGGTGGGTGGCGATGCGCCGACCTCGCCGGAGCGACAGGTACATCCACTCCGGCTGGTCGGGGCGGGCGTCCCGGCAGGTGGGGCAGAGCAGCCCGCGCTGCGCCACCGGCCGCCGGTCGGCGCGCAGCCGGTGCCACAGGCCGGGCTGTTCGGGGACACCGAGGTCGTCTCGGTCGAGGTCGAGGAGGCGGTCGAGGTCGGTGTTGAAGACCAGGTTGCGCGTAGGGAGTTCACCGTCGTACTCGTTCATGGCGTCTCATCTCTGCCATCAACCACGAGAGGGAACTTCCAGTCTGCACCGGGGCACCGACACCCGGGCCGGCTTCGGTGCTGCCGGACGGATCCGCGGGTGCACGGAGGGCGCAGTGACGGACAGGGGTTTGCGGGGGCGGGACGAGCGGGCGAGACGAGCGGGAGCGCGGTCCCGAGGTGCGGGCGACCGGGTGGGTGCGGTAGCGGGTCGGCGG
>NZ_JBHVET010000654.1:0-4962 GCF_042802135.1 Kitasatospora sp. NPDC057512 | reverse complement strand
GGGCCGTTCCGCACCCGGACGTGCCGCCCGGCCTGCCGCCGGACGCGCCCCCGGCCCGCCGCCCGTCGCGCCCCCGGCCCCGCCGCCGCATCTCGGCCCGATCACGACGGTCTCGGTCCGGTGAAGCGCCCGTCAAGGCCGCGTCAACGTCGTGCCGTCACCCGTATGGAGGGCGTCAGGGCCCCATAACGCGCCGCTGACGGCTGGTTTGCTGCATCTGCCGGTCGTCCGCCGGCGCCGCGCGAGCCCCCTCGGCCCAGGTCGCGGCATCTCCCGAACCACTCTGGTGGAGCCCATGTCCGATCTCATCTACGTCGGTGTCACGGTCGCCGTGTTCGCCGTCATCGCCCTGATCGCGCGGGGGGTGGAGAAGCTGTGAGTGCGGAGAACATCGCTGGTCTGGTCGTGGCTGTCGCGCTCGTCGGCTATCTCGTCGTGGCGCTGATCTTCCCGGAGAAGTTCTGACATGGGATCCACTCTCGCGGGCTGGCTCCAGGTCATCGCCCTCGTCGGCGCGCTGGCCCTGTGCTACCGCCCCCTCGGCGACTACATCGCCAAGCTCCTCACCTCCGCCAAGCACCTCAGAGTCGAGCGCGGCATCTACAAGCTGATAGGCGTCGACGGCGACGCCGACCAGCGCTGGTCGTCGTACCTCCGCTCGGTGCTGGCCTTCTCGGCCGTCTCCGTCCTCTTCCTCTACGGCCTGATCCGCCTCCAGGGCTACCTGCTGCTGAACCTGGGTGTTCCGCAGATGGCGGGCCACCAGGCCTGGAACACCGCGATCTCGTTCGTCGCCAACACCAACTGGCAGTCCTACGGCGGCGAGTCCGCGATGGGCCACCTGGTGCAGATGGCGGGCCTGGCGGTGCAGAACTTCGTCTCCGCGGCCGTCGGCATCGCCGTCGTCGCCGCGCTGATCCGGGGCTTCACCCGCAACCGGACGGACCGGGTCGGCAACTTCTGGGTGGACCTCACCCGGATCAACCTGCGCCTGCTGCTGCCGATCTCGATCGCCTTCGCCCTGGTGCTGGCCGCCAACGGCGTGATCCAGAACTTCCACGGCTTCCACGAGGTGACCTCGCTGGCCGGCGAGGTCCAGAAGATCCCGGGCGGCCCGGTGGCCTCCCAGGAGGTCATCAAGCTGCTCGGCACCAACGGCGGCGGCTTCTTCAACGCCAACTCGGCGCACCCCTTCGAGAACCCGACCGGTTTCACCAACCTGGTCGAGATCTTCCTGATCCTGCTGATCCCGTTCGCGCTGCCGCGGACCTTCGGCCGGATGGTGGGGGACAACCGCCAGGGCTACGCGATCGTCGCCGTGATGGGCCTGTTCTGGGCCGCCTCGGTGGCCCTGCTGACCCTCGCCGAGTCGCAGCACCACGGCACCGCCCTGCAGGCCGCGGGCGCCGCGATGGAGGGCAAGGAGCAGCGCTTCGGCATCGCCGCGAGCTCGCTGTTCGCCGCCTCGACGACGCTGACCTCGACCGGCGCGGTGAACTCCTTCCACGACTCGTACACGCCGTTCGGCGGCGGGCTGACGGTCTTCAACATGATGCTGGGCGAGATCGCGCCCGGCGGTGTGGGCTCCGGCCTGTACGGGATGCTCGTGCTGGCGGTCATCGCGGTGTTCGTGGCGGGCCTGATGGTCGGCCGCACCCCCGAGTACCTGGGCAAGAAGCTCGGCGGCCGGGAGATGAAGTTCGCCTCGCTGTACATCCTCACCACGCCGACGATCGTGCTGGTCGGCACGGGTGTGGCGATGGCCCTGCCGGGCGAGCGCGCCGGGATGCTCAACTCGGGCGCCCACGGCTTCTCCGAGGTGCTGTACGCCTTCACCTCGGCGGCCAACAACAACGGCTCGGCCTTCGGCGGCATCACCGTCAACACCGACTGGTACGACACCGCGCTCGGCCTGGCGATGATCTTCGGCCGACTGCTGCCGATCGTCTTCGTCCTGGCGCTGTCCGGCTCGCTCGCCCAGCAGCAGCCGGTCCCGGCCACCCCGGGCACCCTGCCCACCCACAAGCCGCTGTTCGTGGGCCTGCTGTCGGGCGTGATCCTGATCGTCGTCGGCCTCACCTACTTCCCGGCCCTGGCTCTCGGGCCGATCGCGGAAGGTCTGTCCTCCTGATGTCCACCCCTACGCTCAACCCCGCACCGGCCGACACGGCGGAGCCCGCCGCGCCGCACAGAGTGTCGAGCGGCCTGCTCGACCCGAAGCTGATCGTCGCGTCCCTGCCGGACGCGGTGAGGAAGCTCGACCCCCGGGTGATGGTCAAGAACCCGGTGATGTTCGTGGTCGAGGTCGGCTCGGTGGTCACCACCGTCGCCGCGATCGCCGACCCGTCCGTCTTCGCCTGGGCCATCACCGTCTGGCTCTGGCTGACCACGATCTTCGCCAACCTGGCCGAGGCCGTCGCCGAGGGCCGCGGCAAGGCGCAGGCCGACACCCTGCGCAAGACCAAGAGCGACACCATGGCCCGCCGGCTCACCGACTGGCCGGCCACCAGCGCCGAGGAGGAGGTGCCCGGCACCGCGCTCCGGCTCGGCGACCACGTGGTGGTCGAGGCCGGGCAGGTCATCCCCGGCGACGGCGACGTGGTCGAGGGTGTCGCGAGCGTCGACGAGTCGGCGATCACCGGCGAGTCCGCGCCCGTCATCCGCGAGTCCGGCGGCGACCGCAGCGCCGTCACCGGCGGCACCAAGGTGCTGTCCGACCGGATCGTGGTGAAGATCGCCTCGGAGCCCGGCAAGTCGTTCATCGACCGGATGATCGCCCTGGTCGAGGGCGCCGCCCGGCAGAAGACGCCGAACGAGATCGCGCTCAACATCCTGCTGGCCTCGCTGACCATCGTCTTCCTGGTCGCGGTCGTCACGCTCCAGCCGATGGCCACCTACGCGGGCGCCCCGCAGTCGATGATCGTCCTGGTCGCCCTGATCGTGGCGCTCATCCCGACCACCATCGGCGCGCTGCTCTCCGCGATCGGCATCGCCGGCATGGACCGGCTGGTGCAGCGCAACGTGCTGGCGATGTCCGGCCGCGCCGTCGAGGCCGCCGGCGACGTCAACACCCTGCTGCTCGACAAGACCGGCACCATCACCCTGGGCAACCGCCAGGCCGCCGAGTTCCTGCCCGCCCCGGGCGTGTCCACCGAGGACATGGCCGGCGCCGCGCAGCTCTCCTCGCTCGCGGACGAGACCCCGGAGGGCCGCTCGATCGTGGTCCTCGCCAAGACCGAGTACGGTCTGCGGGCCCGCGCCCAGGGCGAGCTGACCCACGCCACCTGGGTCCCGTTCACCGCCCAGACCCGGATGTCGGGCGTCGACCTGGACGAGGCCGACGGGGTCCACCAGGTCCGCAAGGGCGCCGCCGGTGCCGTCTCCAACTGGGTGACCGGGAACGGCGGTTCGGTCGGCGACGAGGTCTCCGCCCTGGTCGACGGGATCTCCGCCGCCGGTGGCACCCCGCTGGTCGTGGCCGCGAAGACCGGCAGCGCGCCCGCCCGCGTCCTGGGGGTCATCCACCTCAAGGACGTGGTCAAGGAGGGCATGCGGGAGCGCTTCGACGAGCTCCGCCGGATGGGCATCAAGACCATCATGATCACGGGCGACAACCCGCTGACCGCCAAGGCGATCGCGGAGGAGGCCGGCGTGGACGACTTCCTCGCCGAGGCCACGCCCGAGGACAAGATGGCCCTGATCAAGAAGGAGCAGGAGGGCGGCAAGCTGGTCGCGATGACCGGCGACGGCACCAACGACGCCCCCGCGCTCGCCCAGGCCGACGTCGGCGTCGCGATGAACACCGGGACCATGGCGGCCAAGGAGGCCGGCAACATGGTCGACCTGGACTCCAACCCGACCAAGCTGATCGAGATCGTGGAGATCGGCAAGCAGCTGCTGATCACCCGCGGCGCGCTGACCACCTTCTCGATCGCCAACGACGTGGCCAAGTACTTCGCGATCATCCCCGCGATGTTCGCCGGGGTCTACCCGGGCCTGAGCCACCTCAACATCATGGGCCTGCACAGCCCGCAGTCCGCGATCACCTCGGCGATCATCTTCAACGCCCTGGTCATCATCGGCCTGATCCCGCTCGCCCTGCGGGGCGTGCGCTACCGCCCGTCCGACGCCAGCTCGCTGCTGCGCCGCAACATCGGCGTCTACGGCTTCGGCGGCCTGGTGGTGCCGTTCGTCGGCATCAAGCTGATCGACCTGATCGTCCAGTTCATCCCCGGCCTCAGCTGAAGCGGGAAGGAGAGAAAACCATGTCCAAGCCCCTGCCGACGATCCTCCGCACCCACTTCACGGCCCTGCGAGCGCTCCTGGTGCTCACCGTGATCCTCGGGGTCGCCTACCCGCTCCTGATCACCGGCGTCTCCCAGGTCGCCTTCACCGACAAGGCGAACGGCTCGCCGGTGAAGGCCGACGGCAGGGAGGTCGGCTCCAGCCTGATCGGCCAGAGCTTCAACCTCCCCAAGGCCAACCCGGACGACCCGAAGGAGGAGGCCCGGCCGGACCCGAAGTGGTTCCAGCCCCGCCCCTCCGCGGCCGGGACCGGCTACGACGCCTCCTCCTCCAGCGCCAGCAACCTCGGCCCGAACAGCGAGGACCTGCTGAAGGCCGTCGACGACCGCCGCGCCGCCGTCGCCGCGTTCGACGGCGTCGACCCGGCGAGCGTCCCGGCCGACGCGCTGACCGCCTCCGGCTCCGGCCTCGACCCGCACATCTCCGTCGCGTACGCGAAGGAGCAGGTCGACCGGGTCGCCAAGAACCGCGACCTGCCGGTGGAGACGGTGAACAAACTGGTCGAGAAGTACACCGAGAGCCGCTCGCTCGGCTTCCTCGGCGACGAGGGCGTCAACGTCGTGCTGCTCAACAAGGCGCTCAGCGAGCAGAAGTGACACCACCTCGTACAGACGGGTGACCGGGCCGGCCCGGGCACGGGAGCACACCTCCCGCGCC
>NZ_JBHVET010000653.1:0-4969 GCF_042802135.1 Kitasatospora sp. NPDC057512 | reverse complement strand
GCCGGGCCATCGCGCTCGCCTTCGCCCGCGAGGGCGCGCGGGTCGCGGTCGCCGGCCGCACCGCCGGCCCGCTCGCCGAGACCGTCGAACTGATCGAGCGGGCCGGCGGCAAGGCCGCGGCGCTCACCGGCGACGTGACGAACGCCCAGGACGCCGCCCGGCTGGTCCGCGAGACCGTCGAGCGGTTCGGCGCCCTGGACGTCGCCGTCAACAACGCCGGGGTGTTCGGTGCCGCCGGCCCGGTCGCCGACATCGACGAGGCCGAGTGGCAGCGGGTGTTCGGCATCAACGTCACCGGCACCCTGCTCGCCATGCAGCCGCAGATCGCCCGGATGCGGGCCCACGGCGGCGGCGCGATCGTCAACGTCTCGTCCAACCTGGGCGCCCACAAGCGGCTCGCGGGCGTCGGGGCCTACGCCGCCAGCAAGGCCGCGGTCACCGTGCTGACCCGGGCCGCCGCCCTCGACCACATCGCCGAGGGCGTGCGGATCAACACCGTCAGCCCCGGCGCGGTGGACACCCCGATGTCCTCCCGGCCGGGCGAGGACGCCGCGACCAAGGCCGGGCGGATGAAGGCCGACGTCCCGGTCGGCCGGGCCGGGGCGACGGAGGAGGTGGCCGCCGCGGTGCTGTACCTGGCTTCGGACGAGGCGGGCTACACCGTCGGCAGCGACCTCGTCCTGGACGGCGGCTCCTCGGCCTGACCGCCCGACGGCCTGACCGCCCGACGGCCTGACCGCGTGACCGCCTGACCGCGTGACCGCCCGACCGCGTGACCGCCCGACGGTGGCATGATCCCCGCCGGGCTACTCCTCCGGCGACTCCCCGGGCACCACCCCGTAGAACGCGTCCAGCGCCTGCGGGGTGCGTGCCCGGACCACCACCCAGGCCTCCTCGGCCACCCCGACCAGCACCTCCGGGCCCTGGTACCAGCGGAAGTTGCGGCCGAGCGCCGGCAACTCGTCCAGGCCGTCCGGCAGTTCCTCGTCCCATTCCAGGACGTCGGTCAGCTCGTGGTCCTCCAGCAGCTTCTCCATCAGCGCCATCGCCGCGGCCGCCGCCGAGAAGCGCTCGTCCCAGGGCTCCCACCGCTCCTGCGCCTTGTCCGCCAGGTCGAGCCGGAACACCGTCGGCGGGTCCTCCCGGTCGAGGCCGTCCAGCGGCACGCCCCAGTGCGCGCAGCCCTGGTTCTCCGCCCGGTACACCAGCGCGCCGTCCAGCACGTGCAGCTCGTCCGGCGTCAGCAGCACGTCCTGGTTGCTGGTGAGGTCCGCCCGGCGGCCGAACAGCCGGTACGCCTCGCGCAGCGCCACCGGCAGCCGCAGGCCCAGCCGCCGCTCGGCCGCGTCCAGCTCCGCGTCCGTGAAGCCGTCGCCGGGCCCCAGCGGCTCGCCCCAGTACGCGGCGAAGCCCCTGACGAGGGCCCAGGCGCCCGCGCGGGAGCGCACACTTTCGGCCATTGCGGCCGGGATGTCGAATTCCGTTTCGTCCACCCGCGCACCGTACGCCACCCCTCCGACAGTGCGGCGGACCGCCCAACTGCCCGTCTGCCGCCGGTTCGCCGCCCGTCCGGGCACGACCGGCCGGATCTGACGCGAACGCGTAATCCCCGCGACACCCGTTGATCACCGCGGGGTTTCCGCGCCGTCGTTCGGGCAAGACACGGTTTCGGCCGGAACCGACATCACGAAAGGCGGACGCGCGACACATGCCGACCGCACCGCACACCGGGCCCCTCCCGGGCCGTCGAAGCCGCTGGGGCGAACACGGGCTCGCCTGGGCCTTCCTGCTGCCCTCCCTGGTGGTCTTCGTCCTCTTCATCGGCTACCCGCTGGGACGGACCGTCTACCTCAGCGGGCACGCCAACGACCTCTTCGGCGCGCCCTCCCGCTACGTCGGGTTCAAGCACTACACCGACCTCTTCGCCTCGGCCGACTTCGTCCGCACCCTGACGACCACGGCGCTGTTCACCCTGCTCACCGTGGTGCCCGGGGTGCTCGGCGCGCTGGTGCTGGTGCTGCTCCTGGAGAACCGGATCCGGGGCGTGCGGCTGCTGCGCTCGGCCTTCGCGCTGCCCTTCGCGTTCTCGGTGGCCAGCGCCTCGGTGGTGTTCGCGGTGTTCTTCAACCCCGCCAGCGGGGTGCTCAACGGCCTGCTCTCGCACGTGGGCCTCGGCCCGATCGGCTGGCTGACCGACTCCCGGTACGCCCTGCTGTCGGTGGCCGTCACCACGGTCTGGATGAACCTCGGCTACAACGTGCTGGTGCTCTCCGCGGGCATCGGCTCGATCCCGGGGGAGATCCTGGAGGCGGCCCGCATCGACGGCGCCTCCGGCCTGCGGCTGGCCCGCTCGATCACCGTCCCGATGCTCGGTCCGAACCTGTTCTTCCTGACCGTGGTCTCCACCGTCCACGCGCTCCAGAGCTTCGGCCAGATCCACATCCTCACCAAGGGCGGGCCGGACGGCTCCACCCGGACCCTCGTCTACTCCGTCTACGAGAAGGCCTTCGCCTACGGCTCCAGCGACTTCGGCACCGCGAGCGCCCAGGCCGTGGTGCTGCTCGTGGTCGTCCTCGCCTGCACGGCCGTCCAGTTCGGCGTCCTGGAGCGGAAGGTGCACTACGCATGACCACCCTCACCACCGAGGCCGAGGCCGAGCCGAAGGCCGGGGCGCCCCGTCCGCGCGCCCGCGCCCTCGCCGGGCGCTCCGCGCGCGACCTGCTCGGCCGCGCCGCCGTCTACCTGCTGCTCGCCGTCGCCGTCGTCACCGTGGCCTTCCCGGTCTACTACGCCGTCGCCGGCGCCTTCATGGGCCCGTCCGAGCTCTCCTCCTACCCGCCGGCCCTGGTGCCGCACTCGCTCACCGGGCGGAACTTCTCCGGCGCCGTGGACGCCATCCCGCTGGCCCGCCAGTACGCCAACTCGGCGATCGTGGCGACCGTCATCACCCTGGCCCAGCTGTTCACCTCGGTCCTCGCCGCGTACGCCTTCGTCTTCCTGCCGATGAAGGCCCGCGCCGTGGTGTTCGGGGTGTTCCTGGCCACCCTGATGGTCCCGTGGGAGGCCATCATCATCCCCAACTACCTGACGCTGTCCGGCTGGGGACTCGGCAACACCTACTTCGGGCTGGTGCTGCCCTTCCTGGCCTCCGGCTTCGGCACCTTCATGCTGCGCCAGGCCTTCCGCCAGCTGCCCGGCGAACTGCGCGACGCCGCCCGGATCGACGGGGCCGGCCACTGGCGCTTCCTGTGGCGGATCGTCGTCCCGCTCAACAAGCCGGCCCTCGCGGCGCTGTCGATCTACGTCTTCCTGTCGGCGTGGAACCAGTACTTCTGGCCGCTGATCATCACCCGCACGGCGAACATGCAGACCCTCCAGATCGGCCTCACCTCGCTGCGCGACGCCGAGATGGCCGACCCCGGGCTGATCCTGGCCGGCGTCGTGCTCTCCCTGCTGCCCACCCTCGCCCTGGTGGTCTTCGGCCAGCGCTTCATCGTCCGCGGCCTCACCGCGGGCGCGGTCCGCTGACCGCGTCCCCTCCGCCCGTCCTGTGTCACCCCTCCTCGAACGCTCGAAAGAGAGAACCCTCGTGAAGAAGAGTGCGCGCGCGCTCGCTGCCCTGCTGGTGGCCGGCCTGTCCCTGACCGCCTGCAGCTCCAGCGGCTCCGGTTCCGGCTCCGGCGGCTCCGCCGACGCCGGCGCGCCCGGCGCCCAGGCGCTCGACCAGGCCTCCGGTGTCACCAGCGTCGAGTTCTGGCACTCGATGACCGGCAAGAACGCCGAGGTGCTGAACGGACTGGTCGGCCAGTTCAACGCCGCCCACCAGGGCAAGATCGAGGTCAAGGCGCAGTTCCAGGGCAAGTACGACGAGCTGGTCACCAAGTACAAGGCCGCGGTGCAGCAGAAGGGCACCCCCGCCCTGGCGCAGGTCTACGACATCGGCACCCGGTTCATGATCGACTCCAGGCAGACCGTCCCGGCCCAGGCCTTCGCCGACAAGGACGGCTACTCGCTGGACGACCTGGACGCCAACATCCGCAACTACTACTCGGTCGGCGGCAAGCTCCAGGCGATGCCGTTCAACTCCTCGATGCCGCTGCTCTACCTGAACACCGACGCCTTCAAGGAGGCCGGCCTCGACCCGGCCCAGGCCCCCAAGGACCTGGCCGAGCTGGGCGAGCTGGCCAAGAAGCTGACCAAGAAGGACGCCGACGGCAAGACCGTCCGGTACGGCTTCGGCGCCGCCATCTACGGCTGGTTCGTCGAGCAGCTGCTCGCCGAGTCCGGCACCATGTACTGCGACAACGACAACGGCCGCAGCAACAAGGCGGGCAAGGTCGTCTTCGACTCCGCCCAGGGCGCCCAGATCGTCCAGTGGTGGGCCGACCTGGTCAAGGGCGGCTACGCGGCCAACACCGGCCGCACCACCGACGACGCCCAGGCCGCGTTCAAGGCCGGTACGGTCGCGATGCACCTGGAGTCCACCGGCGTGCTGCGCGGCTACACCGAGGCCGCGAAGTTCGGCGTCGGCACCGCGGCCTTCCCGAAGGTCACCGCCGCCGACCAGGGCGGCCCGGTGATCGGCGGCGCCTCGCTGTGGATCAGCGGCCCCGGCCACTCCGACGCCGAGAAGCGCGCCGCCTGGGAGTTCGAGAAGTTCGTCTCCGCCCCCGAGCAGCAGGCCGTCTGGCATACCGGCACCGGCTACTTCCCGGTCAACACCAAGTCCCTGGACGACCCCAAGGACAAGGAGTGGGTGGCCAAGTACCCGCAGTTCCAGACCGCGATCGACCAGCTGAAGGCCACCAAGCCGACCCAGGCCACCGCCGGTTGCCTGCTCGGCGTGATGCCGCAGGCACGCAAGGGGGTGGAGACCGCGATCGAGCAGACCATCGCCGGCACCAAGCCCGCCCAGCAGGCCCTGGCCGACGCGGCCAAGGAGCTCCAGCCGGCGATCGAGAGCTACAAC
>NZ_JBHVET010000652.1:0-4972 GCF_042802135.1 Kitasatospora sp. NPDC057512 | reverse complement strand
CCGGTCGTGCGGCGGCCAGGGGCCGGGAATCAGCCGGTTGACCACCGTCACCGTGATCCCCTCGCCGAGGTTGTCGCAGGTGAGCACCAGCGGCCCGAAGACCGTCCGGTCCGCCGCGTAGCCCTCGGGCGGCCTCAGCTCCACCCAGTAGTACGTCCCCGGCCCGCCGCGGCCCCGGCAGACGCCGTCGGCCCCGGTCGTGCAGGGCTCGCCGACCGGCGCGTCCCCGCGCTCCCGGCCGGGGCCCGGCCAACCGAGCCACCCCGGTCCGGCGCTGACGCGCCACAGCTGGAACGTCGCCCCGGCCAGCGGCCTGCCGTCCTGGTCCACCTTGACCAGGGTCAGCACGCCCCTCGTCGGCCGGAAGCCGAAGTCGAGGGTGTGGTCGTTCTCGCCCGGTCCGCCGGTGGTCAGCTCCCGTTCGGCGTACGTCCCGCCCCTCGGGACGACGCCCTTGGAGTTGACGAACGGGTCGTCACCGACGTCGTGCCGGGTGGGCGCCCACTCGTACAGCGGGCCGCCCTCGGCGTAGTCGGCCGGCTCGTCCAGCCGGAGGGTGTACCGGGTGCGCGGCGCGAGGCCGCCGGTGACGTTCGAGTCGTCGAAGTAGTACTCGCCGCGCGCCGAGGTCCTCGTCGTGCCGACCAGCGCGCCCGCCCCGTCGTACAGGTGCACGGTGACGCCGGGGACCGGGCGCTGCCCCGACCGCTGGATGCCCGTGCGCCCGGGGTCGTACCAGACGCGGTTGCCGATCTGCAGCGGCGCCCGGTCGCAGAGCACCTCCAGGTCGCCCATCGAGGCGCCCTTGCCGAACGGCGCGGGCACGTCCGCCGGGTTGAGCCGCAGGCCGGTCCTCGGGTCCTGCCGGCCGTCCGCCCGCTGGACGAAGGCCGTTCCGTAGCCGAAGGCGGTGTTGTTGGGGTCGTACCCGGAGATCCCGATGGTGCTCTCGACCTTGGACAGCGCCATCCCGGCGTAGTCCGCGTTGTGGTGGACGCCGAACCGGCTGGTGTCGAAGAAGCGGGTGCCCCGGGGCGAGAGCCCGCAGCCGTTGTCGGTGTCCAGCACGTACATGCCGTTCTCCGGGCAGGCCTTGTCCAGGTCGCCGCCCGACAGCACCTCGCCTACCGCGGCGCCCGAGGCCGACTGGCCCGTCGCCCGGTCGGCCAGGCGGTCGCGGAAGGCCAGCAGCATCGAGCCGTCCGTCTCGAAGCCGACCTCGGCCAACTCCGGTTCCGGCTGGGCCCGGTAGCCGGAGCAGGCCTGGCCGTTCTGCGAGGTCGGGTAGGTGTCCGTCCACGGGAACCAGCCCGCGCCGTCGCACGGGCCGCTGCCCACGGTCGACTGCCGCGGGTAGTCCAACGGCTGGTCCAGTACGGCCGGTCGGAACAGCCCGGTGGCGGGGTCGAAGGGCAGCACGACCGCCCGCAGGTCCGAGGCCAGGCCCGTCGACTCGCCCGAGCAGACGCCGCCCAGGTAGCCGACGCCGTCCTGGAGGCCCAGGCCGAACGGCCGCCAGTCCCCCGCCGACGGGCAGCCCGGGTCCGGGATCGGGTGGACGGCCGTCGGCGCCGCGGCCGTCGCCGCGGTGGCGTCGTAGCGGTACAGCTCACGGGTGTTGAGGTTGACGACGAACAGGTCCCGGCCGTCCTCGGTGACCTTGAGCCCGCCGAGGCTCTCCTTGCCCGGCACGGCCAGGAACGCGTCGTCCGACCCCGGCCCGTGCGCCGTGCCGCCGGCGTCCGGGACGGTGGCGAACAGCGTGGTGGTCTTCCGCACCGGATCCGTCACGTAGATCCCGCCGGCGCCGCCCGGACCGTAGTCGGTGGTGCGCTTGGCCGCCGCCGAGGAGAACACCCGCCGGTCGGCCCTGTTCCACGCGACGCCGAACAGCGTGCCCGTCTGCGCGTCGGTGGCGAGGCCGGTGACGTCGACGTCCACGCCGTCCTGGCCGCGCGCGCCGTACGGGAACGACACCAGCGTGCGCTGCGCCCCGCCCTGCCACGTGGTGTTCTGACAGGTCGTCACCAGCGGGGCGTTCTTCTGGCAGTAGTCGCCCGGGTACCAGAACCCGGTGGTGTACGCGACGTTCCTGCCGTCGGAGAGGTCGACGAACTCCTCGTTGGAGCTCAGCAGGTTCGGCGCGCCGTCCAGGCCCTGGCGCGAGGCGAAGGCCGGGAACAGCGTGCCCGGCTTCGGATTCACCACCTGGACGCGGTACCTGCCGTCGGTCGCCGTGCTCGCGGCCGGGGCCAGCGTCACCGTGCCGTCGGGGCCCGTGGCGCCCTCCGTCCTGGTGCCCGCGTCATCGGTGAGCGTCACCGTCACGCCGGCGATCCCCGGTTCCAGCGCGGGCGTCCACACGCCGGTGGCGTCCACCGCCCGGACCACCCGGACCGACACCGCCCCGACACCGCCCTGCGCGGCGGCCGGCGGGGCCGCCGCCAGCCCTCCGCCGGCCAGCACGACGGCGAGGGCCGCCGGCAGCGCCGCCCACGACGTCCGTCTTCTCGTCCTCTTCAAGGTTCCGTCTCCCCTCACCGACGGGCGCGGGCCCGATCCGGACAGGACCCCCAGGACAGCGGCCATCGGTCGTCCACGTCCCGCGCTCAGCGCACATTCACCGGCGCGGGTGACGGAACGGGTCGGGAATTCGCATCGAATTCGGACACGACCCCACTAGTTCGCATACGGCCTGACCCCATCTCCGGGCCTCCCCCCATGAGACCGACGGGATGCGCGACCCGCCCGTTCGGCATGACCGGTCCGTCTGTGCGGCGCACCCCGGCCCTCCGTCGCCGTCCGACGAACCACCGGAAAACGGCCGAAAGCCACCGGACACTCCGGACACCCCCGGATGAGCCCGACACCCGTACCGACACGGACAGTTCGGGACGCCCCCGGCACTTCGGAAACCGCCCGAACGGCCCTCCGCGGACATGACATACTGCCTCGGTGACCTCAGCAGACCTGGCCGCGAAGCCGTCCAAAAGCCGTCCCCAACTGGGCCGGAAGTTCCACCTGCTGTGGTCCGCGTCAGCGATCTCATCGGTCGGCGACGGCATGCGGGACTCGGCCCTGCCGCTGCTCGCGGTGGCCGTCTCCGACTCCCCCAGCGCGGTCTCCGTGGTCTCCGTCTCCGCCTCGCTGCCCTTCCTGCTGATGTCCCTCTACGGCGGGGTGCTCGCCGACCGGGCCGACCGGCGGCGGCTGATGTGGACCATCGACGCCGCGCGCGCCGCCGTCGTCCTGGGCTTCGCCGCCTGGGTCTTCCTCGCCGACCCGCCGCTGGTCGCGCTCGCCGCCCTGGCCTTCCTGCTCGGCTGCGGCGAGACGGTCTTCTCCAACGCCGCCACCTCCGCCGTCCCCGAGCTGGTCCGCCCCGACCAACTCGACGCCGCCAACGGCCGGATGCAGGCCAACATGCTGGTCGGCGGCAACCTGATCGGCCCGCTGCTCGGCTCCGCGCTGTTCGCCGTCGCCGCCGCCCACCCCTTCGCCGTGGACGGCGTCTCCTTCGCGCTCGCCGCCGTCCTGGTCGCCGCCACCGGCCGCTCCACCGCCCCCCGCACCCGGGCCGACCGCCGCCCGGTGCTCACCGAGATCCGCGAGGGCGTCGACTGGCTGCTCCGCCACCGCGACGTGCGGATGCTCGCCGTGCTCTCCACCCTGGGCGCGCTGGCCTGCTTCATGGGCACCACCATGATGGTCCTGATGGTCACCAAGGTCATCCACGCGCCCGCCGCCTCCTACGGCATCGTGCTCGCGGCCGGCGCCATCGGCGGCACCGCCGCCAGCACCCTGGCCGGCCGCCTCAGCCGACTGCTCGGCCGGGGCACCCGGATCGCCCTCGCCTTCCTGCTGATGGGCGTCTCGCTGATCCTGATGGGCCTGAGCACCTCGGTGGCCGAAGTCGCCGCGCTGTACGGCGTGATCGGCTTCGGGATCGTCACCTGGAACATCCAGGCGATCTCGCTGCGGCAGCAGGCCGTGCCGAAGGAACTGCTCGGCCGGGTCAACAGCTGCTACATGCTGCTGAGCCGCCTCGGCATCATGGCCGGCGCCGCCCTCAGCGGCTGGATCGCCTCCGTCGTCAGCATCCGCACCCCGCTCCTCGTCGGCGGCGGGCTGCTGCTGGTCCTGCTGGTCGCGGTGCTGTTCCTGCTCCCGCGGATGACCGCGCTGGAGGCCGTCCCGGCCGCGTCTGAGCCGTCCGACGCGGAGTAGGTCCCGCCGGGCCGTCGCGCGTCCTCCCGCCCAACGGCCGCTGTCCGCCGGTATGGTGACCGCGGGGGGTGTGCCGGGAAGTCTGGTCGGCGGGCAGCTGCTCGCCCGTCCTGAGGAGAGCCATGAACACCGACCGCCCCGCCGCCCCCGGTACCGCCGCGCCGCCCGTCGGGGCCGGCCGCGACCCCGGTCTCGGGCTCGGCCCGCTGGTGCGGGTCGACGGCAGCTGGTACATCGGCGACCACGAGAGCAAGGCGCATCTCGCCGTCCTCCCCGAGGGGTTCGAGCACCGCGTCACCGGGCGGGAGCCGTTCCTGGTGCCGTGGAAGCGCCTGATGAGCCTGAAGCTCGGGGTCACCAGCGGCCGCTTCCTCAGCACACCGGCCGGCGGGCTCCTGACCGGCCACCACGAGCCCCACGAGGCGATCGGCACCCACGGCTCCTGCCTGAGCGCCATGGTCCGGCACCCCTACGACCTGTGGAGCCCCCGGTTCGTCCACCACCGGCGGTGGTACCCGGCACCCGAGATCACGCTGCTGCACCAGCTACTGGGGAACATCGTCGACCTGGGCCGCGTCGAACGGCTCGGCGACGACACCTGGCTGAGCTCCGTCGTCGAGGAACTGGCGGCGGACCGCCTCCTCCGGAAGTGGCGCACCAGCAAGGCCGTCACGGACGGCGTACGGGAACTCATCGCGCGCGGGGCGTGACCGTCACGGCCGGGCGCCGACCCGTGCCTGCGATG
>NZ_JBHVET010000651.1:0-4979 GCF_042802135.1 Kitasatospora sp. NPDC057512 | reverse complement strand
TCAGAGTGGGGCGGGGTCAGTACGCCTGGTAGCCGAACAGGTCGACGATCAGGTGCAGCGGAGCACCGCTCGCGTTGTAGAACGAGACCTTGCCGTCCTTGACCGGGACGACCACCTGGTTGGGGATCGTCTCGCCCGGCAGGAAGTTCAGGTTCGAGGCGTTCGGCGCCGCGTCACCGTGCGGGTAGACGGTCAGGTGGCCGTCGGCGCCCGGCTCGGTGACCGTCACGTTCAGGGTCACCGCCGCGGCGTTCGGGATCTCGCCGACCGGGACGTCCACCGTTCCCCAGGCCGGGACGGTGGCCGCCGGGCGGACGCCCGACTCCCAGTAGGTGTCCTGGCGGGTGTCGAGGACCCGGATCGGACCGGCCGGGCGGTAGCTGACCTTGCCCTCGGTGGCGTAGTAGCCGGCGAGGTCGGCGATCAGGTGAACCGTGCCGCCGGAGACGTTCTGGAACGACACCTTGCCGTCCTTCACCGGCACCGTCACCAGGTTCGGAATCGTGCGCCCGGCCGTCCAGTTGAGGTTCGACGCGTTCGGCGCCTTGTCACCGTGCGGGAAGACGGTGAGGTGGCCGTCGGCCTGCGGCTCGGTCACCGTCACGTTCATCGTCACGGCGGTGAGACCGGTCGCCGGCACGCCCGCGACACCGGCCACCGGGAGGTCCACGGTGCCCCCGGCCGGAACCGCCTGCGCCGCCGGGACGCCGATCGGCGCCCGGGTGTCCAGCAGGCGGGTCGGGCCCTGGGCGTGGAACAGCGAACCCTTGGGGCTGTAGTAGCCCGCGAGGTCCGCGATCAGCTGCACGGTGCCGCCGGAGGCGTTGTAGAACGACACCTTGCCGTCCGTCACCGGCACCGTCACCAGGTTCGGAATCGTCCGCCCGGAGGTCCAGTTCAGGTTCGACGAGTTCGGCGCCGCGTCACCGTGCGGGTACACGGTGAGGTGGCCGTCGGCCTGCGGCTCGGTCACCGTCACGTTCATCGTCACGGCCGTCACGCCGGACGCCGGAACGCCCGCGATGCCGGCCACCTGGAGGTCGACAGTGCCCCAGGCCGGAACGGGCTGCGCCGTCGGCACGCCGATCGGCTGACGGGTGTCCAGCAGCCGGGTCGGACCGGCCGGGGTGAACGCGCTGCCGATGTCGAGCATCTCGACCGCGCCGCGGTCGCGGATGCCGCTGCCCGTACCGGTGTTGACGACCGTCGGGTCGTCCACCGGGGCCCAGCCGCCGCGGTCGGTCGGCAGCATGCCCGGGGCGTTCTCGTCCGCCGAGTCGATCCGGTGGTCGACCGGGGCGTCCGGACCCTTCGGCACGTAGGTCGGGGCGACGAAGTCGTGCACGCCCTGGCCGGTGTTCGCGGCGAGCTGGTCCTGGGTGCCGAAGGCGGCGCCGGCCCAGCTGTAGGCCGCACCGCCGCTGCGCGGGTCGATCAGGTTGTAGTCGACCTTGGTGCCCGCGACGGCGTTCGCCCCGACGGTGATCCCGGTGGCGGCGGCCGGGGTGTCGCAGGCCGCGTTCTGGTTCTTCGCGGTGTTCACCACGTTGTTCTCGACCACCGCGCCGGTCGAGCCGCCGTCCAGCACGATCCCGGCGAAGCAGGACGAGTTGACGGTGTTGGCCACCACGACGGTGTTCGGCGCGTCCTTGACCAGGATCCCGGTCATGTCGGGCACGTAGTTGGCCTGGACCACGTTGGTGGTCAGGACGGTCCCGGTGGAGCCGCCGTCGACCTGGAGCAGCGGGCCGGGCGCGTAGCTGAAGTCGCCGCGGGCCCAGGTGACCTTGTCGGAGGCGTTGGTGATCCGGACTCCGCCGCCCGAGGCCGCGATGTTCGTGAACGAGACGTCGTGCCCGCCGTCGACCACCACGGCCGGACGCTGGTTGCTCAGCACCGTCAGGTTCTCGAAGCGCAGGTGGTCGGCGCCCTTGACCACGATGGCGCTGTCCGGGTAGTTCGGCGCCCCGCCGCTGAGCGAGGCGACGCCGCCCGGCGAGTACTGCTGGGCCTGGCTGCGGAAGGTGATCGGGGCGTCGGCGGTGCCGGAGCGGGTCACGGTCACCGCGGTGTCGACGTAGGACCCGGCCGCGATCTCCACGGTCTGCCCCGGCTGGACGACCGCCGCGGCGGCCGCGACGTGGCAGAACGGCGCCGACCGGGCACCGCTGCCGCTGTCGGTGCAGTGCGCGCCCGCGGCGTTGTCGACGTAGAGCGTGCCGCCTACCGCGGCCGCGCCGCCCGCGGAGACGGCCGGCAGACCGACCGCCCCGAGCAGCGTCACGCCGGCCGCGAGAGCCGTACGGAATCTGGAAATGGGAACCCCCTGGGCGTTGTGCAGCGCCGATGGCGCTTTCCGACCCCCCTGTGTCCTGAACTGATCGGTTGGAGGGCGGAGCGGATCATTCCACAGCGGAAGAGGCCGCGCCAACGACAAATCCGCAGGCCACCGCACCGCACGCGAACGGCCCCGGAGCCGAGCGCGGGGCTCGGCTCCGGGGCCGTCAGAGTGGGGCGGGGTCAGTACGCCTGGTAGCCGAACAGGTCGACGATCAGGTGCAGCGGAGCACCGCTCGCGTTGTAGAACGAGACCCTGCCGTCCTTGACCGGCACGACCACCTGGTTGGGGATGGTCTCCCCCGGCAGGAAGTTCAGGTTCGAGGCGTTGGGCGCCGCGTCCCCGTGCGGGTAGACGGTCAGGTGGCCGTCGGTGCCCGGCTCGGTGACCGTCACGTTCAGGGTCAGCGCGGCGACGTTCGGGATGTCGCCGACCGGGATCTCCACCGTGCCCCACGCCGGGACGGTGCCCGCGGGGCGGGCCTCCGAGTCCCAGTTGGCGTCCTGGCGGGTGTCGAGGAGCCGGTACGGGCCGGCCGGGCGGTAGCTGACCTTGCCCTCGGCGCTGTAGTAGCCCGCGAGGTCGGCGATCAGGTGCACGGTGCCACCGGAGGCGTTGTAGAACGACACCTTGCCGTCCGTCACCGGCACCGTCACCAGGTTCGGGATCGTGCGCCCGGCCGTCCAGTTGAGGTTGGAGGCGTCCGGCGCCTTGCCGCCGTGCGGGTAGACGGTCAGGTGCCCGTCCTGCTGCGGGTCGGTGACCGTCACGTTCATCGTGACGGCGGTGACACCGGTCGCCGGGACGCCGGCGACAGCGGTGACCGGCAGGTCGACGGTGCCCCAGGCCGGGACCGCCTGGGCCGACGGGACGCCGATCGGCGCCCGGGTGTCCAGCAGCCGGGTCGGACCCTGGGCGTGGAACAGCGAACCCTTGGTGCCGTAGTAGCCCGCGAGGTCCGCGATCAGGTGCACGGTGCCGCCGGAGGCGTTGTAGAACGACACCTTGCCGTCCGTCACCGGCACCGTCACCAGGTTCGGAATCGTCCGGCCCGCGACCCAGTTCAGGTTCGACGAGTTCGGCGCCGCGTCACCGTGCGGGTAGACGGTCAGGTGGCCGTCGGCGCCCGGCTCGGTCACCGTCACGTTCAGCGTCACGGCGGTCACGCCCTCCGCCGGAACGCCCGCGACACCGGTCACCGGGAGGTCGACGGTGCCCCAGGCCGGAACCGCCTGCGCGGTCGGGAGGCCGATCGGGGCCCGGGTATCCAGCAGCCGGGTCGGGCCGGCCGGGGTGAACGCGCTGCCGATGTCGAGCATCTCGTAGGCACCGCGGTCGCGGATGCCGCTGCCCGTACCGGTGTTGGGGACCGTCACGTCGTCCGCCGGGGCCCAGCCGCCGCGGTCGGACGGCAGCATGCCCGGGGCGTTCTCGTCCGCCGAGTCGACGATGACGTCCAGCGGCGCGTTCGGCCCCTTCTGGACCCACGACGGCGCGACGAAGTCGTGGGCTCCCTGGCCGGTGGCCGCGGTGAACGCCTGCTGGGTGGCGTACGGGACGCCGCCCCAGTGGTAGGCCGCGGCGTCGCTGCGCGAGTCGACCACGTTGTAGTCGGCCTTGAGGCCCGGGAGGGAGTTCACCGCGACGGTGATCCCGGTGGCGCCGGTGGCCTTGGCCCCGCAGGACTTATCGAGGTTGGCCGCCGTGTTCACCACGTTGTTCTCGACCACCGCGCCGGTCGAGGTGCCGTCCAGCACGATCCCGCCGAAGCAGTTCGTGTTCAGCGAGTTGCTCACCACGACGGTGCCCGGCGAGTCCTGCACCACGATGCCGGTCGAGTTGTAGCCGGAGTTGGGCTGCACCACGTTGGTGGTCAGAACGGTTCCGGTGGAGCCACCGTCGACGGTGATCCCCGGCCCCGCCGAGCCGATGCTGCCGCGTCCGAACACCACCTTGTCGGACGCGCCGGTGATCCGGACACCGGCGCCGCCGAAGACGGAGGTGTTGTCGAACACCACGTCCCGGGCGCCGCTCACCACGATCGACGGCTTCAGGTAGCCCGCGTCGAACGTCAGGTTCTCGAAGCGGACGTGCTGGGCTCCCGTGACGAAGAAGCCGTTGGTCGGCTGGTTCCACCCGCCGATGCGGGCACCGCCGCCCGGACTGTTCTCGTTCTTCTTCGCCCGGAAGGTGATCGGCGCCTCGGCCGTGCCCGACTTCGTGACGGTCAGGTCCTCGGGGTAGGCCCCGTCGGCGATGTCCACGGTCTGGCCCGGCTGGACGACGGCCGCCGCCGCGCCGATGGTGCAGAACGGCGCCGACTGGGCACCGCTGCCGCTGTCGGTGCAGTGCGCGCCCGCGGCGTTGTCGACGTAGAGCGTGCTGCCGGCCGCGGCCGCGCCGCCCGCGGAGACGGCCGGCAGACCGACCGCCCCGAGCAGCGTCACGCCGACGGCGAGAGCCGTACGGAATCTGGAAATGGGAACCCCCTGGGCGAATCGAAGCGCGAAATGCCGCTTTTACCCTCGGTTTGTTGATCCTTGATCGACTGGAGGGCGGAGCGGATCATTCCACAGCCGCAGGGGCCACGCCAACGACAATCCCGCAGGCCACCGCAGCACACGCGCGACGGCCCCGGCAC
>NZ_JBHVET010000650.1:0-4987 GCF_042802135.1 Kitasatospora sp. NPDC057512 | reverse complement strand
CAGTTGTTCCCACTGCCGAGCGAGGGGGAGAGGCATGACCGGTGACGAGTCCCGGGCGGGCTACGAGATCGAGATCGAGCCCGAGGTGCGGGTGTGGCTCCAGAACTGCCCGACCGCCGAGTACCGGGCGGCCGAGCGCGCCGCCGACCGCCTCGCCGAGGACGGTGAGGCGTTGTCGTTCCCGTTGGCGAGCCACCTGGGCGGGCCGCTGCGGGAGCTGCGGATCGGGTCCATGCGCATCACGTACTGGCTCGCGCCGGGGCGGAGGGCTGTGCTGCTGACGGTCTTCCGCAAGACTAGGAACCGCGAGACCGATCAGGTCGAACGGGCACGCCGCGCGCAGAAGGTCTGCGAGGCGGAGCACCGGCCCGCCGCCGATCACGAGATCTACGACCGGGAGGAGCAGCGATGAGCAGCGGCTACCACACCCGCTGGACCGTGCCGGCGGAGCACCGGGAGAGCGAGGAGTACCGCGCGGCCGGGCGGCGGATGGCGCTGGCCGAGGCCGTGTACGCCCGGCGCTCCGCGCTCGGGTGGACACTCGCCGAGCTCGCCGAGCGGACCGGGCTGGACGAGGAGACCGTCGAGGGCATCGAGGAGAGCGGGGTCGATCCGACCCTTCCGCTGATCGAGCGGCTCGCCGCCGCCTTCGACTCCGTCGTGCGGATCGACCCCGCCCGGGAGCCGGCCATGAGCTTCGAGGCCCACGCGGCCTGATCGAACCGGCCTCGCTTGTCGGTGGTGGGTCGTACCGTTGAGTGGTGCGTCCCATCACGAGTATTGAGCGGTCCGTGGCGCCTTTCGAGGTCGTCAGCCCCTTCCAGCCGAACGGCGACCAGCCGGCGGCGATCGCCGAGCTGGAACGGCGGATCAGGGGAGGGGAGAAGGACGTCGTGCTGCTCGGTGCCACCGGCACCGGCAAGTCGGCCACCACGGCCTGGATGATCGAGAAGCTGCAGCGGCCCACCCTGGTGATGGCGCCGAACAAGACGCTGGCCGCGCAGCTGGCGAACGAGTTCCGCGAGCTGCTGCCGAACAACACGGTCGAGTACTTCGTCTCGTACTACGACTACTACCAGCCCGAGGCGTACGTCCCGCAGACGGACACCTACATCGAGAAGGACTCCTCGATCAACGAGGAGGTCGAGCGGCTGCGCCACTCGGCGACCAACTCGCTGCTCACCCGCCGGGACGTGGTGGTGGTGGCCTCGGTCTCCTGCATCTACGGCCTCGGCACCCCGCAGGAGTACGTGGACCGGATGGTGCGGCTGAAGGTCGGCGAGGAGATCGACCGGGACGAGCTGCTGCGCCGCTTCGTCGACATCCAGTACGCCCGCAACGACGTGGCCTTCACCCGCGGCACCTTCCGGGTCCGCGGCGACACCATCGAGATCTTCCCGGTCTACGAGGAGCTCGCCGTCCGGATCGAGATGTTCGGCGACGAGATCGAGGCGCTGTACACCCTGCACCCGCTCACCGGCGAGATCATCAGCCAGGACGACTCGGTCCACGTCTTCCCCGCCTCGCACTACGTGGCCGGCCCCGAGCGCATGGAGCGCGCGGTCAACGGCATCGAGGCGGAGCTGGCGCTGACGCTCGCGAAGCTGGAGAAGCAGGGCAAGCTGCTGGAGGCCCAGCGGCTGCGGATGCGCACCACCTACGACATCGAGATGCTGCGCCAGATCGGCACCTGCTCGGGCGTCGAGAACTACTCGATGCACTTCGACGGCCGCGAGCCCGGCTCCCCGCCGAACACCCTGCTCGACTACTTCCCGGAGGACTTCCTCCTGGTCATCGACGAGTCGCACGTCACCGTCCCGCAGATCGGCGCGATGTACGAGGGCGACGCCTCGCGCAAGCGCACCCTGGTCGAGCACGGCTTCCGGCTGCCCTCCGCGATGGACAACCGCCCGCTGAAGTGGGAGGAGTTCCTGGAGCGGACCGACCAGACGGTCTACCTGTCGGCGACGCCCGGCCCGTACGAGCTGTCGCGCGGCGACGGCCAGGTCGAGCAGATCATCCGCCCGACCGGCCTGATCGACCCCGAGGTGATCGTCAAGCCGACCGAGGGCCAGATCGACGACCTGGTGCACGAGGTCCGCCGGCGGGTCGAGCGGGACGAGCGCGTCCTGGTCACCACGCTGACCAAGAAGATGGCCGAGGACCTCACCGACTACATGCTCGGCCTGGACATCCGGGTCCGGTACCTGCACAGCGACGTGGACACCCTGCGCCGGGTGGAGCTGCTGCGCGAGCTGCGGGCCGGCCGGTACGACGTGCTGGTCGGCATCAACCTGCTGCGCGAGGGCCTGGACCTGCCCGAGGTGTCGCTGGTGGCGATCCTGGACGCGGACAAGGAGGGCTTCCTGCGCTCCGGCACCTCGCTGATCCAGACGATCGGCCGCGCGGCCCGCAACGTCTCCGGCCAGGTCCACATGTACGCGGACAGGATCACCCCGGCGATGGAGAAGGCCATCGACGAGACCAACCGCCGCCGGGCCGTGCAGCAGGCCTACAACAAGGAGCACGGGATCGACCCGCAGCCGCTGCGCAAGAAGATCGGCGACATCCTGGACACCCTCGCCCGCGAGGACGTGGACACCGACGAGCTGCTCTCCACCGGCTACCGGAACCAGGGCAAGGGCAAGGCCCCGGTCCCGTCGCTGGGGGCGGAGCGCAAGCCGGCCAAGTCCCTGCCGGCCGCCGAACTGGCGGACCTGATCCAGGAGATGACCGACCGGATGCACACGGCCGCCGCCGACCTCCAGTTCGAGGTCGCGGCCCGGCTGCGCGACGAGGTCAAGGAGCTGAAGAAGGAGCTGCGGCAGATGCGCGAGGCCGGAGTGGCGTAGCCGCACCCGAGGGGCGTGCCCGTACGGCGCCGCGCCTGGCCGGAATGACACCGGTCAAGTCCGCGGGTGTCTCAGCCTTGCCACAAACGGGGAGACCCGGGGGAGGCCGGGGTGCCGCAGGCCCTAGGCTGGCCTGCGGCATCGTGCCCTCGGGACGGGGTTGCGGGCCGTACGCAGAGGGGGCCTCAGCCGGGGGACGGCGACGGGGTGTTCCACCGTGGAGCCGCTCGGGTGTGACCGCGCGGCCGGCAGAGAGGACAACGTCGTGTCGGTGAACCTGGCCAAGGGGCAGCGGGTCAGCCTCCAGAAGGGGCAGGGCGGCGCCCTGACCGTGGTCCGGATGGGCCTCGGCTGGGAGGCCGCCCCCAAGCGCGGGCTGTTCGGCAGCCGCACCCGGAAGATCGACCTGGACGCCTCGGCGCTGCTGTACGCCGAGCGGACCCCGTCCGACGTGGTGTTCTTCTCGCACCTGGAGAGCAACGACGGCTCCGTCCGGCACACCGGCGACAACCTGGAGGGCGGCTCCGGGGCCGAGGACGACGAGGCGATCCTGGTCGACCTGGTGCACGTGCCCGTGAACATCACCCAGGTGGTGTTCACGGTCAGCTCGTACACCGGGCAGACCTTCGCCGAGGTGCAGCGGGCGCACTGCCGGCTGGTGGACGAGGCCACCGGGCTGGAGCTGGCCCGCTACGAGCTGGCGGGCGGCGGGCCGCATACCGGGCAGATCATGGCCAAGGTGGTCCGGGACGGCAACGGCGGCTGGGAGATGCAGGCGATCGGCGCGCCGGCCAAGGGACGCACCTTCCAGGACCTGCTGCCGGCGATCGAGCCGTTCCTGTAGCCGGTCCCGTAGCCGGCCGTGCGGCCGCGGCCCTTTGCGGTTCTTTACCTTCTTTACCTTTCCTTGGGATTGCTGTTACTCTCGTTGGCAGCGGAGGGGAGTATTCCTCGACAGCCGACCCCGTCATCACGGGTGCCCGTCGTGGCACCCCGGGGCGCTGGCCCGATGGGCGGAAGAGACCTCCGGCAGTGACGATGACTGTCTCGCCTACCTGCCGGAGGAGCAGTAGTGGACGTTTCCGTAACCATGTGGGTTTCCACGATCCTGGTGCTGATCGCACTGGTCGTGGCGGACTTCTTCATCGGAGGGCGCAAGCCGCACGAGGTCTCGATCAAGGAGGCCGGGATCTGGACGGCCGTCTGGGTCGCCCTGGCGGTGCTCTTCGGTGGCTTCCTCTGGTGGCACTCCGGCGGGGAGCCGGCGGGCGAGTTCTTCGCCGGCTACATCACCGAGAAGTCGCTCAGTGTCGACAACCTCTTCGTGTTCATCCTGATCATGGGCAAGTTCGCGGTGCCCAGGATCTACCAGCAGCGCGTGCTGATGTTCGGTGTGATCATCGCGCTGGTGCTCCGGGCGGTGTTCATCGCCGGCGGCGCCGCGCTGGTCTCCGAGTTCTCCTGGGTGTTCTTCATCTTCGGTGCCTTCCTGATCTGGACGGCCTGGAAGCTGATCAAGGAGGCCCGTGCCGAGGACGAGGGGGACGAGGAGTTCGAGGAGAACCGCGTCCTCAAGTCGATCACCCGCCGCTTCCCGGCCACCGAGGACTACCGCGGCACCAGGCTGTTCGTCCGGGAGAACGGCCGCCGGCTGATCACCCCGATGCTGGTCGTCATGCTGGCGATCGGCACCACCGACGTGCTGTTCGCGCTGGACTCGATCCCGGCGATCTTCGGCCTGACCCAGGACCCGTACATCGTCTTCACCGCCAACGCCTTCGCCCTGATGGGGCTGCGCCAGCTGTACTTCCTGATCGGCGGCCTGCTGAAGAAGCTGGTCCACCTGTCGTACGGCCTGTCGGTGATCCTCGGCTTCATCGGGGTGAAGCTGGTGCTGCACGCCGCGCACGAGGCGGGCGCGACGTGGGCCCCGGAGATCGGCATCCCGTTCTCGCTGGGCTTCATCGTGGTCGTCCTGGCGGTCACCACCTTCACCAGCCTGCGGGCCGCGAAGAAGGCCGAGTCCGCCGAGCACGAGAAGCTCGACGCCTGAGCGCCTGAGCGCCTGAATGCCTCACGGCACCGGGTGCCGGGCACCGCCGAGGCCCCCGCGACCGGAAACCGTCACGGGGGCC
>NZ_JBHVET010000649.1:0-4998 GCF_042802135.1 Kitasatospora sp. NPDC057512 | reverse complement strand
GGGGACCCTGTGGGAGAGTAGGACGCCGCCGAACAATTCTTCTGAAGAACCCCCATCCGGGACCCGGATGGGGGTTCTTCGCATTTCCGGGCCGATCGGACGCCTGCGGACGCCTATGGACGCCTCCGACTGCCTCCGGACCCCTCCCGAACGACCCCCGCCGAGTGGCTGGTCCACCGTCAATATGCCGCTAAAACCGCCTGATCAGCGCACTGATCAGCGGAAAATCGCGTTGCGCACCGTAGTCTCGAAGGCGAGGGGAACAGGTGTCCGGGGGTGTTCTCCGGGCCGGGTCGGATCAAGAATGGTGCTCATGGGACGAGGCAGGCTGCGCATCTACCTCGGGGCGGCCCCCGGGGTCGGCAAGACGTACGCCATGCTCGCCGAGGCGCACCGGCGGCAGGAGCGTGGCACGGACGTCGTGGTCGCGTTCGTGGAGGACCACGGCCGCCGGCGGACCGCGGACATGGTCGCGGGGCTGGAGGTCGTGCTGCGGCAGCAGGTGGTGCACCGCGGTGCCCGGTTCTCCGAGATGGACCTGGACGCCGTCCTGGCCCGCCGACCGCAGGTGGCCCTGGTGGACGAGCTGGCCCACACCAACGTCCCCGGCTGCCGCAACGAGAAGCGCTGGCAGGACGTCGAGGAGCTGCTGGCGGCCGGGATCGACGTGATCTCCACCGTCAACGTGCAGCACCTGGAGTCGCTGGGCGACGCCGTCGAGGGCATCACCGGGGTGCGCCAGCGCGAGGCCGTCCCGGACGAGGTGGTCCGGCGGGCGGACCAGATCGAGCTGGTGGACATGTCCCCGCAGGCGCTGCGGCGACGGCTGGCGCACGGCAACGTGTACGCGCCGGAGAAGATCGACGCCGCCCTCGCCAACTACTTCCGCCCGGGCAACCTGACCGCGCTGCGCGAGCTCGCGCTGCTGTGGACCGCGGACCGGGTGGACGAGTACCTCCAGAAGTACCGGGCCGAGCAGGGCATCGAGGGCACCTGGCAGGCCCGGGAGCGGATCGTGGTGGGCCTGACCGGCGGGCCCGAGGGGGCGACGCTGATCCGCCGGGCGGCCCGGATCGCCGCCAGGGTCTCCGGCGGCGAGCTGCTCGCCGTGCACATCTCCCGCTCGGACGGGCTGGTGGGCTCCGGCTCGCCGCAGACGCTGATCGAGCAGCGCGCGCTGGTGGAGAGCCTCGGCGGCTCCTTCCACGCCGTCCTCGGCGACGACCCGGCCGGCGGGCTGCTGGACTTCGCCCGGGGTGTGAACGCCACCCAGATCGTGCTGGGCACCAGTCGGCGGCCCGGCTGGCAGTACCTGTACGGGCCGGGCGTCGGCACCATCGTGACCCGGGAGGCCGGGGACATCGACGTCCACATGGTCACCCACGAGCACGCCGGGCACGGGCGGCGCGGCAAGATACCGGTCCGCCGGATCACCGACCTGGGCCGTACCCGGACGGTCGGCGGCTGGCTGATCGGACTGGTCGGCCCGCCGCTGCTGGCGATCGTGCTGACCGCGATCGGCGGGCTGGGGCTCTCCACCGACATGCTGCTGTTCCTGTCGCTGACGGTGTGCGCGGCGCTGGTCGGCGGGCTGCTGCCGGCGATCGGCTCGGCGCTGGTCGCCTCCTCGGTCCTGAACTACTACTTCACCCCGCCGCTGCACACCTTCACCATCAACGAGCCGCAGAACATCATGGCGGTGGCGATATTCACCATCGTCGGCATATCGGTGGCGTCGGTGGTGGACCTCGCGGCCCGGCGCACCCAGCAGGCGGCCCGCAGCCAGACCGAGGCGCAGACGCTCAGCGCGCTGGCCGGCACGGTGCTGCGCGGCGCGCCCAACGGTGACGGGGTGCTGACCGCGCTGATGGAGCAGGTCCGGGAGACCTTCGGGCAGGAGAGCGCCGCGCTGCTGGAGCGGCCCGATCCGCTCTCCGCCTGGGCGCCGGTGGCCGCCGCCGGCCCGCGCCCGCCGGAGCGGCCGGAGGAGGCCGACGTGGACGTCCCGGTCGGCGACAGCCTGGCGCTGGTGCTGCGCGGCCGGGTGCTGCCCGGGGCGGACCGGCGCCTGCTCGGCGCGTTCGCCGCCCAGGCCGCCGTGGTGCTGGAGCGCCGCCGGCTGGCCCGGGAGGCTGCCGAGGCCCGCCGGGAGGCCGAGGGCAACCGGATCCGGACGGCTCTGCTGGCCGCCGTCTCGCACGACCTGCGCACCCCGTTGGCGGGCATCAAGGCCTCGGTGAGCTCGCTGCGCTCGGCCGACGTCGACTGGGCCCCGGAGGACGAGGCCGAGCTGCTGGCCGGCATCGAGGCCGGGGCCGACCGGCTGGACCACCTGATCAACAACCTGCTCGACATGAGCCGCCTGCAGACCGGGACCGTCACCCCGCTGATCCAGGAGACCGACCTGGACGAGGTGGTGCCGTTCGCGCTCGGCGGGGTGCCGCTGGAGTCGGTCCGGCTGGAGGTCCCGGAGACGCTGCCGATGGTCCGGGCCGACGGCGGGCTGCTGGAGCGCTCGCTGGCCAACCTGGTGGAGAACGCCGTCAAGTACAGCCCGGACGGGGTCAGGGTGCTGGTCAAGGCCGACGAACTGCGGCAGCCGGGGCGGCCGGCCCGGGTCGAGCTGCGGATCGTGGACCGCGGTCCCGGTGTGCCCGAGGAGGCCAAGGAGCGGATCTTCGCGCCGTTCCAGCGGTACGGGGACGCGCCGCGCGGCGCCGGGGTGGGCCTCGGACTCGCGGTGGCGCGCGGCTTCGTCGAGGCGATGGACGGTACCGTCACCGCCGAGGACACCCCGGGCGGCGGACTCACCATGGTCGTCAGCCTGCCCGTGGTCGAACGGCCGCCCGAACCGGGGGAGCGGGGCGGCGAGGGTGGCGGCCCGCTCCCGGACCTGATCACCTGAGAACCGGCGGCGCACCGGCCGGGCCCGTCGCTCCTCCCGGGGTCGGCGCGCCTCCCGGGCCGTACGCCGCACAGCACGCCGCACGCCGTACCGAACGTCGCCGTACCGAACGTCGTAGAGCCAGTCCCAGTCCGTAAGTCACACAGACCTGAAAGGCGGAGCCCGTAAATGACCCGGGTCCTCGTCGTGGACGACGAACCGCAGATCGTCCGCGCGCTGGTGATCAACCTCAAGGCCCGCAAGTACGAGGTGGACGCGGCCCATGACGGCGCGAGCGCCCTGGAGCTGGCCGCGGCCCGCCATCCGGACGTGGTCGTCCTCGACCTGGGCCTGCCCGACATGGACGGGGTCGAGGTGATCCGCGGCCTGCGCGGCTGGACCCGGGTGCCGATCATCGTGCTGTCGGCCCGGCACGCCTCGGACGAGAAGGTCGAGGCGCTGGACGCCGGCGCCGACGACTACGTCACCAAGCCGTTCGGCATGGACGAGCTGCTCGCCCGGATGCGGGCCGCCGTGCGGCGGGCCGAGCCGGTGGCCGGGGAGGCCGACTCGCTGGTCGTCACCGAGTCCTTCACCGTCGACCTCGCGGCCAAGAAGGTCAACCGGGACGGCGCCGACGTACGCCTCACGCCGACCGAGTGGCACCTGCTGGAGGTGCTGGTCCGCAACGCCGGGCGGCTGGTCAGCCAGACCCAGCTGCTCCAGGAGGTGTGGGGCCCGGCCTACCGCACCGAGACCAACTACCTGCGGGTCTACCTCGCCCAGCTGCGCCGCAAGCTGGAGCGCGACCCCTCGCACCCGCGCCACTTCATCACCGAACCGGGCATGGGGTACCGCTTCGAGAGCTGACCGCGACCGCCCCCGGCGGCCGTGCGACCTGCCGCCGGGGGGCCGGAACCCGGTACCCTTCCGACATGAGTGGTGACAACAGCAGCGGCCCGCCGCAGGGGCGGTTCCGCCGCATGCTCAGCCGGCTGACCTCCTCGGCCGAGGAACTGGACGCCGAGGAGCTGCGTCAGGAGACCGCCGCGGAGTCCGGCTGCACGCCGATCGCCGGCTGCGGGGACCGCGAGCTGGTCACCGTCGCGGGCACGCTGCGCACGGTGACGCTCCGCCCGCGGGCGGGGGTGCCCGCCCTGGAGGCCGAACTCTTCGACGGTACCGAGGCGCTGGACGTGGTCTGGCTCGGCCGCCGCTCGATCGCCGGGATAGAGCCCGGCCGCCGGCTGGTCGCCAGCGGTCGGATCAGCCACGCACGCGGGCGCCGCGTGCTGTTCAACCCCCGCTATGAGCTGCGTCCGGTCGGACACGGGAGCGAATGAGCGTGAGCAACCAGCCCGGCGGCGAGGCCGCCGCCCAGCTCGACCTGGCGGTCGACCCCGCGGACGCGGAGGCCGCCCGCAGGGCCGCCTCCAAGGAGGCGGCCGACACCGTGCTCCAGGCCTTCGGCGGCGTGCGCGGCATGATCGACATGACGCTGCCCGGCCTGGTCTTCATCGTCACGTACAACCTGACCCACCAGGTCAGCACCTCGGCCTGGGCCGCGCTGGGCCTGAGTGCCCTGTTCGTGGTGGCCCGGCTGGCGAAGCGGCAGACCATCCAGCACGCCTTCAGCGGGGTGTTCGGGGTCGCCCTCGGTGCCTGGATCTCGATGAAGAGCGGCAAGGCCGAGGACTTCTACCTGCCCGGCCTGCTCTGGAACGTCGGCTACTGCGTCGCCCTGGCGACCTCCGCCCTGGCGCGCTGGCCGATGATCGGGGTGATGCTCGGCCCGATCACCGGCGAGATGTTCACCTGGCGCAAGGAGAACCCGGGCCGGCTGGCCGCCTACACCAAGGCGACCTGGGCCTGGGTGCTGATCATGGGCGCCAAGCCGGTGATCCTCTTCCCGCTGTACTTCACCCACAACGTCAACCTGCTCGGCTGGCTGAAGGTCGCCCTCGGCATCCCGCCGCTGCTGCTGGCGATGTACGTGACCTGGCAGATCCTGCTGAAGGCGCCGCCGCCGATCAAGGCGCAGCTGGACGAGGAGGAGGAGCCGGCGAAGTAGCCGCCTCCCGCCCGTCCCCGGCAACGGCGAAGGGCCCGCACCC
>NZ_JBHVET010000648.1:0-5003 GCF_042802135.1 Kitasatospora sp. NPDC057512 | reverse complement strand
GTGTTGCGGTCGTACAGGACCACCGGCGCCAGCACGGCCGCGAGGCCGAGCCAGCCGACCACCCGCAGCGACCACACCACCGGGCGCCGCCCGGCGCGGGAGAGCAGGGCCGGGCCGGCCAGCGCCGCGCAGGCGCCGGCCGCGAACTCCCAGAGCCGGCTGCCGGTGGAGAAGTAGGCGAGCGGCGCGGAGGTGGCCGTCCAGCGCAGGCAGAGCGCCAGGGAGACGCCGCCGACGGCCACCGTGGCGAGGGTGATCGCCAGGGTGCGGCGGCGCCCGTGCAGGTAGTGGGCGAGGCCGAGCAGCAGCACGCCCCAGAGCAGGTAGAACTGGTTCTCCACGCCCAGCGACCAGAAGTGCTGCAGCGGGCTGGGGTCGCGCTCGGCGGCCAGGTAGTCGGTCTGCTGGCCGACGAAGCGCCAGTTGGCGAACTGCCCGGCGGAGGCGATCAGGTCGCGGGCGAGGTCGGTGCCGCGCAGCGGGTCGAGCAGGGCGCCGCCGGCGGCGGCGGTGGCGACCAGCACGGTGGCGGCGGCGGGCAGGATGCGCCGGGCGCGACGGGCGGCGAAGTCCCACAGGCCGAGCGGGCGGCCGACGAGCAGACCGGTGATCAGGAAGCCGGAGATGACGAAGAAGACGTCGACGCCGACGAAGCCGCCGGTCAGGCCCGGGACGGCGGAGTGGAAGGCGAGGACGGAGAGCACGGCGACGCCGCGCAGCCCCTCGATGTCGGGGCGGAAGGCGGTGCGCCGGCGGGCCTGCCCGCTCTCGGCGACGGCGGCGCGCTGCGGGGCGGCGAGTTCCCGGTCCACCCGGACGACGCCGGGCAGCAGGTCGACGCGCGGGTCGGGCGGGGCGGCGGAGGGAACGGCGGACGGGGCGGCAGCGGAAGAGGAGGACGACGACGGTGGTGGTACGGCCGTTGACACGGCGGTGCTCCTTGCAGGGCTGGCAGCGGTTTGTCGGGCCCGCCGGGCCGATGGGGCGGCCGGGCGGTGTCCGCGCCGGTGGGGCGACGCGCAAGGAAACGCAACAGGCAGGTGATGCGGTCGAAGTGACGGTCCGTCAGAAGATCAGCGGATCGGCCCAGCCGGAGGCCAGCAGCCCGCACAGCAGCAGCGCGGCGGTGACGGCGACGGCCTCGGCGCGTCCGAACCCGAGGTCGGAGCGGCCCGGTGCGGGCGCGGCGACCTCACCGACGGCGGCGCCCTTGCCCCCGCCGGTGCCGTTCAGCAGCGGCCACAGCTCCCGGATCAGCGGGACCATGGTGTACGTGGTGAGCGCGAGCAGTCCGGCGAGCGCCCAGTACGGCCGCCAGCCGTGGAGCAGCGCGGCCCGGACCAGCCCGGCGGCGCCCGCGAGGACGACGAGCCCGAGCCAGGCGACCCCGATCCGGGCGACGGTGCGGGCGAGCGTACTGCCGCCGGACACGGCGCCGGTGGGCACCCAGTCGGCGGAGCGGCGGCGCAGCGCGTGCGCGATGGCGACCACGTGGCAGAGCCCGCCGAGGAGTTGGACCCGGGTGACCTCGAAGCGCCAGCGGGTGCGGGACATCGCGGGCAGCAGCACCAGGGCGACCCAGATCGGCGGCAGGAACGGCAGGACCTGCCAGGGCTGGATCTCCTCGGGCCGGAAGAACAGCATGATCAGGGCGGGCAGCGGTACGGCGAAGACGTTCACCGCGCTGGTGACGTAGCCGAGGATGCCGTTCCAGAAGCAGAGCCGGGCGGACTTCGGCAGCGGGCCGCGGCGGAAGTCCGGGTCGCGGACGAGTGCCAGGGAGCCGAGGCACCAGCGGTACTGCTGGCTGATGAAGGCGGGCAGGCCGGTGGGCGACATGCCCTTGGCGACCAGCGCGGGGACGTAGCGGGTGGCCCATCCGGCGCGGGCGAGGGCGAGGCCGGTGTAGAGGTCCTCGCTGTGGTCGATCTCGGCGAAGCCGCCGATCCGCTGCAGCGCGGCGCGGCGGTACAGGGCGTTGGTGCCGCAGCAGACGGTGCCGTCCTGCGCGTCCCGGGAGGGCTGGATCCAGCGGTAGAAGATCTCCTGGGTGGCTCCCGCGGCGCGCTCGAGCCAGGACATGTCGGCGTCCGTGTCGAAGCACTGCGGGCTCTGCACGATGCCGACCCCGGGGTTGTCGAGGTAGGGCACCAGGTGGTGCAGGAAGTCGGGGCGGGGGCAGAAGTCGGCGTCCAGGACGGCGACGATCTCGCCGGTGCCCTCGGCCAGGCCGTGGTTGAGGTTGCCGGCCTTCTTGAACCGGCCCCGGTCGGGGCGGGCGTGGTAGCGGAAGCCGTAGGACTCGGCGAGTTCGCGCACCTCGGGGCGGCCGGCGTCATCGAGGACCAGGACGGTCAGCTCACCGGGCCACCGGACGGCCGCGGTGTACCGGTAGGCGTTGTCCAGGACGGCCAGCGGTTCGCCGGCGGTCGGCAGCAGCAGGTCGACGCTCGGGGCGCGGGCGGGGCTCCAGGCGCGCAGCAGCAGGTCGTGCGAGTCGCGGGTGAAGCGCCGGGCGCGCTGGCCGTCGGTGAGCGAGAGCAGCCAGGTGGCCGCGTTGAGCACGGTGAGCACCAGGAAGGGCCAGAGCAGCGGCTTGCTGAGGGCGAACAGGCCGAGCGTGGCGGTGGCTCCCGCGTAGGAGAGGGTGGCGCAGAGCAGCACCCAGCGGCGCTGCGGGCCGAAGTACCAGTAGAGCTCCTCGTCGTCGGGCGGGCTGGGCAGCCGGTGGCCGTCGGGGTCCGCGGGTGTCCGGCGCGGACCGGTGTCGGGTGCGGGCATGGCGGTGCCATGGAGAACGGGCATGCGGAAATGGCCCCCCTGGGCAGCGGACGGAACGTGGCCGTTCGCGCTCAGCCTCTCACATTGGCCTAGACCAATCATGAACGAGGTATGACATCTCCGCATCGCCCCAGCTCAGCGAGTTGACGGTGGATCACCTGCGGAAACCCGGTCCAGCGGAACTGAACCGAACCCCGAGGGCGGGCCGTTTCCGGGGCCGTCAAGTACCGGTACGGCTCCACCCAGGCCTCCCGCCCGACCGCCGTACAGTCGTCAACTTCCGTACACGGACGTCAATTCCCCGTGGACTCCGCCTTCAACTCCTTGACGAGGTGCGCGAACCGGAGGTCCGGCCGCCGCGGGATGCCGAAGCGCTCGTCGCCGTACGGGAACGGGCTGAACTCGCCGGTGCGCCGGAAGCCCCGCCGCTCGTACCAGGCGATCAGCTCGGCGCGCTGCTCGATCACCGTCATCTCCATCGCGCCGACGCCCCACTCCTCGCCCGCCACCCGCTCCGCCTCGGCCAGCACGGCCCGGCCGATGCCGCCGCCCTGGAGCCCGGGACGCACCGAGAACATGCCGAAGTAGGCCAGCCCGCCGCGCCGCTCCAGCTGGCAGCAGGCGACCAGTTCGCCGTCCCGCTCGGCGAGGAGCACCACGCCGTCGGGGTGGCCCACGGCCTCGGCGACGGCCTCCGGGTTGGTGCGCCGGCCGCCCAGCAGGTCCGCCTCCGTGGTCCACCCGGCCCGGCTGGAATCGCCCCGGTAGGCGGACTCGACCAGCGCGACCAGCGCCGGCACGTCGGCGGGCACGGCGGTCCGGAACTCGGGCTCCCCGGCGGGCCGGGCGGGGTCGGTGGCGGTCTCGATCATGGCTGGTCTCTCCTCACGTGCGGGGGGCCGCCCGTGGTGGCCGGCCCGCGGGCATCGTGCCACAACGCTCCCGTCGCCCCGGGCGCCGCCTCCGCTCCCCCGACCCCTCCGTCGACCCCGCCGCCGACCCCGCCGCGGACCCCTCCGCCGCGCCCTCCACGGGCCCTGCCACCGCCCCGTCCCGGGCCGACCGCACCGGCAGAACCGGCAACGCCGGTTGCCGGTCATGGCGTCCCACCCCAGGTGACGTGCGTTCACCATGTGAAAAAAGATGCCTGGTGGCGGCGCCAGGTACATGGCTACTCTGCGGTACGGCCGGTCAGACCCCGGCCGTACCGGGTCATTTCGACCTTCCCCACGCTCGGACCAGAGGAGTGCTCATGCCCCGCTCTTCCCGCTCCGCCCGCACCATGGCCACCGTCACGGACGCCACCGCGGCCACCGCCAGACCGGCCCGCCGCCGCCTGCCCGCGCTCGCCGCCCTCGCCGCCGCGACCGCCCTGGTCGCCGGTGCGGCCGCCCCCGCGTACGCGGCCGACCCCGCCCCGGTCGCCCCCGTCGTCGAGGGCCGCCCCGGCTTCCACCCCGAGCAGGACTTCGCCGGCTCCACCGTCGCCGCCCGCGAGGGCCGCGGCGCCGCCGCCCCGTTCGCCTCCCTCGCCGCCACCCAGACCCCGGGCCTGGACGTCTCCGGCTACCAGGGCAACGTCAACTGGTCCTCGGTGGCCGCCAACGGCGCCAGGTTCGCCTACGTCAAGGCGACCGAGGGCACCGGCTACACCAACCCGTCCTTCGCCCAGCAGTACAACGGCTCGTACAACGCCGGCCTGGTCCGCGGCGCCTACCACTTCGCGCTGCCGAACGCCTCCTCCGGCGCCACCCAGGCCAACTACTTCGTCAGCCACGGTGGCGGCTGGTCCGCCGACGGCAAGACCCTGCCGCCCGCGCTGGACATCGAGTACAACCCCTACGGCGCCACCTGCTACGGCCTCAGCCAGAGCGCCATGGTCAGCTGGATCCGCGACTTCAGCAACACCGTGCACTCCCGCACCGGCCGCTACCCCACCATCTACACCACCACCAACTGGTGGACCCAGTGCACCGGCAACAACGGCGGCTTCGGCACCACCAACCCGCTCTGGATAGCCCGCTACGCCTCCTCCGTCGGCACCCTGCCGAACGGCTGGGGCTACCAGACCTTCTGGCAGTTCGCCGACTCCGGCACCTTCCCCGGTGACCAGAACTACTTCAACGGCGCGGCCGACCGCCTCCGCGCCCTCGCCCTGGGCTGACGGCCGACGGCCGACACGGCCCGACGACTGACACGGCCGACGGCCGACGCACCCGCGC
>NZ_JBHVET010000647.1:0-5015 GCF_042802135.1 Kitasatospora sp. NPDC057512 | reverse complement strand
GGTCAGAAGGGGTGCGACGCGCAAGGGAGGACCCCGGCGAACCGGCCCGGAACTCCATGCGAAACTTTTCACATGTCTGCCATGACGCGCCCCCGTCCCCGTGTCGCCGCAGCAGCCGCCGCCACCGTCGCCGCCGCTGCGCTCGCCCTCACCGGCTGTTCCTCCTCGGGCTCGTCGGGCGGCGGCGAGGGCCAGGTCGGCTTCGTCACGGTCAAGGGCACCAACCTGTCGAAGGCGGACGCCGGGCAGCGCGGGGACGCGCCGGACATCTCCGGGGAGACCCTGGAGGGCACCCCGGCCAAGCTCTCCGACTACCGGGGCAAGGTCGTCGTGCTGAACGTCTGGGGCTCCTGGTGCGGCCCGTGCCGGGCCGAGGCCAAGAGCCTCCAGAACGTCTCGGAGAAGTACAAGGACCAGGGCGTCCAGTTCCTCGGCATCAACACCCGGGACACCGAGAAGCAGAACGCCGTCCGCTTCGAGCAGGAGCAGGGCGTCACCTACCCCAGCCTCTTCGACCCGGCCGGCACCCAGCTGCTCAAGTTCCCCAAGGGCAGCCTCAACCCGCAGTCCATCCCGACCACCCTGATCGTCGACCGGGACGGCAAGCTGGCCGCCCGCGCCGTCGGCGGCACCACCGAGGACGCGCTGGAGTCGATCCTCCAGCCGGTGGTCGCGGAGCAGAAGCAGTGAGCCTGCCGCAGCAGCTCGCGGACAACACCGGGACCCTCCAGAGCGGAGCGCTGCTGGTGGCCGCGCCGATCGCGCTGGCGGCCGGACTGGTGTCGTTCTTCTCGCCCTGCGTGCTGCCGCTCGTCCCCGGCTACCTGTCGTACGTGACCGGCTTCTCCGCCGCCGACCTCGCGGACGCGCGCGGCGCGCGGCGCGGCCGGATGCTGCTCGGGGCGACGCTGTTCATCCTCGGCTTCACCGCCGTGTTCGTCTCGGGCGGGGCGCTGTTCGGGCAGTTCGGCGACACCCTCCAGGAGCACAAGCGGGTCATCTCGATCGTGCTCGGGGCGGTGACGATCGTGATGGGCCTCGCCTTCATGGGCCTCGTCCCCGGTCTGAGCATGCGTGAGGTGCGCTCCCACCGCCGTCCGTCGGTCGGCCTGCTCGGGGCGCCGCTGCTGGGCGTGGTCTTCGGCGTCGGCTGGACGCCCTGCATCGGCCCGACCCTGGCGACCGTCCAGAACCTCGCGCTGAACCAGGCCGACGCCGCGCGCGGCGCCCTGCTGATGACCTTCTACTGCCTGGGCCTCGGCGTACCGTTCATCGTGGCCGCGCTGGCCTTCCGCCGGGCACTGGGCGCCTTCGGCTGGGTCAAGCGGCACTACCCGCTCGTCATGAGGATCGGCGGCGGCATGCTCGTCGCGGTCGGTCTGCTGCTCGTCACCGGGATCTGGGACTCGATGCTGAGCCAGCTGCAGTCCTGGACCGCCGACTTCCAGATCGGAATCTGACCGTGAGCAACACCACGACCGAGACCGAGCAGCCCCCGGCGCCGGACGACGCCGCCGCCGAGCGGCTCAGCACCGCGCCGGTCGAGTCCGACGGACCGACCGGCATAGGGGCGTTCGGCTGGGCGCGCTGGATGTGGCGCCAGCTGACCTCGATGCGGGTCGCCCTGATCCTGCTCTTCCTGCTGTCGCTGGCCGCCATCCCCGGCTCGCTGATCCCGCAGTACCAGAACGGCCAGGGCCAGCTGAAGGTCGAGGCCTGGAAGGCGCAGCACTCCACGGTCGCGCCGGTCTACGAGAAGCTCCAGCTGTTCGACGTCTACAGCTCGGTCTGGTTCTCCGCGATCTACATCCTGCTGTTCGTGTCGCTGGCCGGCTGCATCGTCCCGCGCACCTGGCAGTTCGTCGGCGTGCTGCGCTCCCAGCCGCCGGCCGCGCCGCGCAACCTGACCCGGATGCCGGTGCACGCGGCCTGGCGCACCGAGGCGGACGCCGACGCGGTGAACGCCGCCGCGCACCGGCTGCTGCGCAAGCGCGGCTTCCGCGCCCACCTGTCCGGCGGCGCGGTGGCGGCCGAGAAGGGCTACCTGCGCGAGGTCGGCAACCTGCTGTTCCACCTGTCGCTGTTCGCGCTGCTCGGCGGCTTCGCCTGGGCCAGCCTGGCCTCGGGCACCGGCGGCAAGCTGATGGTCCAGGGCGAGGGCTACTCCAACACCATCACCCAGCTCGACGACTTCAACGGCACCCGGTTCTACGGCAACCAGGACCTCGACCCCTTCTACCTGAAGCTGGACAGCTTCACCTCGAAGTTCCAGACCAAGGGCGACCAGATCGGCGCCGCCCGGCAGTTCACCGCGAACGTCGAGTACTACGAGGGCAGCGACCAGTCGAAGCTGAGGAAGTCGACGATCGAGGTCAACCACCCGCTGGAGATCGGCGGCAGCAAGGTCTACCTGATCGGCCACGGCTACGCCCCGTTCGTCAGCGTCAAGAACGGCAAGGGCGAGGTCGTCTACCGCGGCGCCGTCCCGTTCCTGCCGCAGGACGGCAACCTGACCTCCACCGGCGTCGTGAAGGTCTCCGACTACGGCGTGGGCCCCGACGGCAACAAGACCCAGATGGGCTTCTCCGGCTTCTTCCTGCCGACCGCCCCGCTGAGCTTCGAGGGCACCGGCCCGGTCTCGCTGTTCCCCGGGGACGCCGAGCCCGAACTGGTGCTGAACGCCTTCGCCGGCGACCTCGGCACCGACTCCGGCCTGCCGCAGAACGTCTACCAGCTCAACACCCGCAAGCTCACCCAGCTCACCCAGGACGGCCAGCCGGCCAAGGCCCGGCTCAAGCCCGGCCAGGCCTGGGACCTGCCCGACGGCTACGGCTCGGTGACCTTCGAGGGCTACAAGCAGTGGGCCAGCTTCAACATCTCGCACCGTCCGGGCAACGCGATCGCCCTGACCGGCGGCGTGCTCGCGATCCTCGGCCTGATCGGCTCGCTGTTCATCCAGCGCCGCCGGATCTGGGTGCGGGCGGTCGCCCTGCCGGGCGGCGGCACCCAGGTGGAGCTGGCCGGCCTGGCCCGCAGCGAGTCGGCGAAGATCGCCGAGGAGCTGGCGGAGCTCGCGGTCGACCTCCAGGACGACGCCCCGGCCTCCGAGGGTGCGGACGGCACCCCGGCCTCCGAGGACGAGGACGACGCCCCGGCCTCCGAGGGTGCGGACGGCACCCCGGCCTCCGTGGGCGAGGACGCCGACACCGAAACGGACGTACCCGAGGAGACCGGGACCCCCACAGTCCCGGCGGCCTCCCCGGCACCCGCAGTCCCTGCCGACCAGAACTCCAAGGAGTAGACGGTGCAACTCGCCTCGGCGGTCGACCCACAGCTGGCCGACCTCTCCAACAAGCTGATCTATTCGGCGATGGTGGTCTACACCCTCGCCATGTTCGCCCACATGATCGAGTGGACCTTCGGCAGCAAGGGCGCCGTCGCCGTCCGTTCGACGGAACAGGCGGGCAGCCTGGGCGAGACCGTCGCCGCAGCCGACAAGAAGGCCGCGAAGAAGGTCACCGTCACGGTGGCCGGGGCCGGCGGCGGCACCACGACGCTCACCCGCACCGCGATCGCGGGCGAGGGTGCGACGGTGGTCACCACCGGGCGCGGCGCCGAGGAGGAGGACGGCCCGGGCGCGGCCGGCACCAGCGAGCGGGCCGACCTGGCCGGCCGGATCGCCGTCTCGCTCACCGTGCTGGCGCTGGCGCTGCACGGCGGCGGCATCATCACCCGCGGCCTGTCGGTCTCCCGCTGGCCGTGGGGCAACATGTACGAGTTCTCCTGCGCCTTCGCCTTCGCGATGACGGCCGCGTACCTGGCGCTGCTGGCCGCGAAGAAGAAGGTCCGCTGGCTCGGCCTGCCGGTCGTCCTCGCGGTGCTGCTGACCCTCGGCATCGCCACCACGGTGCTGTACACCGACTCCGAGCAGCTCGTCCCGGCGCTGCACTCGCCGTGGCTGGCGATCCACGTCTCCACCGCGATCTTCTGCGGCGGCGCCTTCTACGCGGCGTTCATCGCCACGCTGCTGTACCTCGGCAAGGAGTCCTTCGAGAGGCGGACGGCGGCCGGCCTCACCACCGGCCCGCTGGGCACCTCGGCCTCGATCTGGCGCCGGCTGCCCGCCGCGTCCACCTTCGACAAGCTGTCCTACCGGATCAACGCCCTGGTCTTCCCGCTGTGGACCTTCACCATCATCGCGGGCGCGATCTGGGCCGAGGCGGCCTGGGGCAAGTACTGGGAGTGGGACCCGAAGGAGACCTGGTCGTTCATCACCTGGGTCGCCTACGCCTGCTACCTGCACGCCCGTGCGACGGCCGGCTGGAAGGGCCGCAAGGCCGCCTACCTGGCGCTGGCGGCGTTCGCCTGCTGGCTCTTCAACTACTACGGGGTGAACATCTTCGTCACCGGAAAGCACTCCTACGCGGGGATCTGACCGGGGCACACGATCACCCACCGGCCCGGCTCTCCCAGAGACAGCCGGGCCGATGTGTGAGTGGGGTAGTGCGCGCCGGCCGCCGGTCGGTGCGAGAGGGAATTGAGGAGGAAATCGCGCAATGGAGTGCGACGAGGTCATGCTGACCGTCCGAATCACCGCCGCCGAGCGCATGCTGCTCCGCAGGCTCGCCCAGGGACACCGGAGCGACGTGTCCGAGGTGGTGTCCGACGCGCTGTTGGACATCATCCCGACGCTCAGCGCGCCGGGGGACGCCTACCGGCTGCTGGGGGCGCTGGCGGTGCCCGCGCCGTGTGCCCTGACGGTGTGGCTGCCGACCCCGCTGGCCGATCTGCTGGTGCCGGGCGCGGCCCGGATCGCGCAGATCACCGACGTCCGGGTCGAGTCGGCCAGCGCGGCCCTGGGCGCGGCGCTGCGGCTCTGGCTGTCCCAGGACCCGGTCCGGCTGGCGACCAACCTCAGCGTGATGCACGCGGGCCGGCCGGCCGCCCTGGTGGCCGCCTGACGGGGCCGGGGCGGCCCTAGGGCGTGTCTGACAATTGGCGTCGCGCGCCCGGCG
>NZ_JBHVET010000646.1:0-5031 GCF_042802135.1 Kitasatospora sp. NPDC057512 | reverse complement strand
CGTCGACTGTCGTCGACGGGCCCCGCTGCCGTCCCGCCGGTTCGGGCTCAGCCCATGCTCTTCGCGCCGTCCAGGGACTCGCGGATGATGTCGGCGTGACCGGCGTGCTGGGCCGTCTCGTTGGCGATGTGCAGCAGCACCCGGCGGGCCGACCACTCGGCGTCCGCCTGGAACCACGGCGCCTTCGGCAGCGGCTGGGTGGCGTCCAGGTCGGGGAGGGTGGCCACCAGCTCGTCGGTGCGGACGGCCACCTCGGCGTACGCCGCGAGGACGCCGGCCAGCGTCTCGCCCGGCAGCATGCGGAACTCGTCCGCGCGGCGGGCGAAGTCCTCCTCGGTCCAGGCGGTGAAGTCGGGCATCGCGGACGGGCCCTGCACGATGAACTCCGCCCAGAGCCGCTCGACGTTGGTCACGTGCTTGATCAGGCCGCCCAGGCACAGCTCGCTCGCACAGGTCCGCAGGCCGGCCTGCTCGTCGGTGAGGTCGCGGGTGGTGAAGCGCAGGAAGTGCCGCTGCTTCTCCAGGGCCGTCAGGAGGTCGGCGCGCTCGCCGGTGAGGTTCTGCGTGGCGGCGGGGGTGGTGGTCGTGGTCATCGTCATGGCCTTTCGCTGGGTTCCTGCTACGGGTTCCTGCTCCCTCGGGCAAGAACAACGTTACGGACCATTGCGGTCACTTCCTGTCCTGAATCCCGGGGAGAATCGACGGCATGGCGAACACCAGCACGCGGACGCTGCGACTGCTCTCCCTGCTCCAGACCCACCGGTACTGGCCGGGCGACGAACTGGCCGACCGGCTCGGAGTCTCCGTCCGCACCCTGCGCCGCGACATCGACCGGCTGCGCGAACTCGGCTACCCCGTCGAGGCGCAGCGCGGCGTCGACGGCGGCTACCAGCTGGCGGCGGGCGCGGCGCTGCCGCCGCTGGTGATCGACGACGAGGAGGCGGTGGCCCTCGCGGTCGGCCTCCAGGCGGCGGCCGAGAGCCCGGTGGAGGGCGTCGCCGAGGCCTCGGCGCGGGTGCTGGCGAAGGTGGTCCAGGTGATGCCGGCCCGGCTGCGCCGACGGGTGGAGGCGCTGCGCGCGGTCACCGTCCCGGTGGACTGGGGGACGCGGACGGGCACGGGCGTCGACCCGGACGTCCTGACGGTGGTGGCACTCGCCTGCCGGGACGGCGAGCGGGTGCGGTTCTCGTACAGGGCCGCCGACGGGCGCGGTACGGACCGGCACGTCGAACCGCACCGGCTGGTCTGCCTGAACCGTCGCTGGTACCTGGTCGCGTACGACCTCGACCGGGCCGACTGGCGCAGCTTCCGCCTCGACCGCCTCACCGCCCCGTCCGGCAGCGGCGCCCGCTTCGGCCCCCGGACCCTCCCGGCGGCCGACGCGGCGGAGTTCGTCCGCGCGGGCCTCAACGGCATGCCCCGACCGCATCGGGTGGAGGCCCTGATCGAGGCGCCGGCGGAGTTCGTCCGCGCCCGCGTCGGCCGCTGGGGCACCGTGGAACCCGTCACCCCGCACCGCTGCCGCCTACGGATGACCGCCGACTCGCTCGACTGGCCCGCCATGGCCCTCGGCTCCCTGGGCGCCGACTTCCAGGTGCTCGCCCCGGACGCCCTACGGACCCTGCTCACGGACTGGAGCACCCGCTTCGCCCGCGCCGCGGGGAAGGGGCAGGGGGAGGGGCAGGGGGAGTAGGAAGTCGGCCCGGCCGACTTCTGGCGTTGGCAGTCCGCGCACCTTTCTGCGCCTGGGTGGAGTTTGCCCCGCCCCGTGCTTGTGCCCGGCCTCGCTCCGGCGCCGGTGCTCGCCCCGTCCCCGGGGCGCTGCCGGGGGTGGGTGGTGGCGTGGAAAGTCGGCCTGGCCGACTTCTGGCGTCGGCAAGGGGGTGTGGTGCACCGTTCCGGCGGCTGTTTCGTGGTTTGCCGCTCCGGTGCTTGCCATGGTCGGACGACGGCCCGCTGCGGTGGAGTGGGAAGTCGGCCCGGCCGACTTCTGGCGCAGATCTGGGCGGGTTCGTGGCGGGCTGGTGGGTGGGGTGAGGAGTCGAGCCCGTTGACGTACGGGCGGGCGTGGGTGACCAGTGCGGGCCTGTCAGGTGGCGGTGGGGCGGGGTCCTTGTGGGTGGGGTGGCGTGAGAAGTCGGCCTGGCCGACTTCTGGTGCGGTTGTGGTGAGAGCGGGGCGGGTGGGGCCTGGCGTGTTGGCGGCGCTCGGTATCGGTTGGGTCGTGGTGGCGGAGTGGGAAGTCGGACCCGTCGACTTCTGGCGTGGCCCGGGGCAGGTTCGGGTCCAGGGCCGAGGGCGTTTCGCGCGAGCGTGGGGGCAGCGGCGAGTGTCGGAGTGGGAAGTCGGACCCGTCGACTTCTGGTGTGGGGGTCAGGGGGCGATGGCTTCGAGGGTGGTGCGGAGGTGGGTGAGGACGGTGGGGAGGGTGGGGAGTGGGGGTGTGGCGAGGGCGAGGCGGAGGGCGTTGGGGTGGTGGGGGGTGGTGGCGAAGGCGTCGGCGGTGGAGATCAGGATGCCCTCGGCGGCGAGGGCGGCGGCCGCGTGGTCGGGGCGCTGGTGGGGTTCGAGGGTGAGCCAGAGGATGTAGGAGGTGGGGTGGGCGGTGGTGGTCAGGCCGCTCAGGGCGGTGCGGGCGATGGACTGGCGGGCGGCGGCGTCCGTGCGGCGTTCCTGTTCCAGCCGGGCGACCGTGCCGTCGGTGAGCCAGCCGGTGGCGAGGGCGGTGATCAGGCCGGGGGCGCCCCAGGCCGCCGCGCGCAGGCTGGTGGTGGCGGCCCGGAGCAGGTGGTCGGGCAGGACAGCGAAGCCGAACCGCAGGCCCGGGGCCACGCTCTTGGAGAGGCCGGCCAGGTAGCAGGTGCGCTCGGGGGCGAGGGCGTGCAGCGGCGGGGGCGGTGTGGCCTCCAGGAAGGCGTAGGTGCCGTCCTCGATGAGGGTGAAGCCGCGGTCGGCGGCGAGCCGGACGAGGCGCTCGCGCTGTGCCGGGGTGAGCACCCAGCCGAGCGGGTTGTGGACGGTCGGCTGGGTGTACACCGCCCGCACCGGCCGGGTGCGGCAGAGCCGGTCGAGCGCGTCGAGGTCCGGGCCGTCGGCGGTGACCGGGACGGGCGCCAGGTCCAGTCCGTGGGCGGCGGCGAGCAGCTTGATGCCCGGGTAGCCGAGCGCGTCCACGGCGAGGACGTCCCCGGGGCGGGTGAGCGTGCGCAGGACGCAGTCCAGGGCCTGCTGCGCCCCGCTGGTGAGCAGGACGTTCCCGGGCGCGGTGTCGATCCCGCGGTCCAGCAGGTGGGTGGCCACCGCGGCCCGGTCGTGCCGGTGGCCGCCCGGCGGGTGCTGGCGCAGCAGGGCCTCGGCGTCGCCCGAGGAGGCGAGCGCGCGCAGGGCCTGCCGCAGCTGGTCGCCCTGCCCGGGGGAGAGCGGCTGGTTGAAGGAGAGGTCGGCCACCCGGGGCACCGGGAGCGCGCGCGAGGGTTCGAGGCCGTCGTAGCCGGTGCGCAGCCGGACGAAGGTGCCGCGGCCCTGCTCGCCCACCACCAGCCCGGCGGCGGCGAGTTCGGCGTACACCCGGGTGGCGGTGGCGAGGGCGATCCGTCGCTCGTGGGCGAGGGTGCGGTGGGTCGGCAGCCGGGTGCCGGCCGGGAGCGCGCCGGAGCGGATGGCGGTCGCGTACTCGTCGACGATGGCCTTGTAGGAGGGCGGTCGCACGGGTCACCTGTCCTTCCGGGGGCGTACGTCCGGGCACGGGCGCGCTCAGGCGCGCACGGGCGCGCACCTGTGCATATCGGAGTGTATCCAGGACAATAAGTGGATTGTCCTGGTCAGGTGTTCCTAGCCTCGTCACATCCAGCAGCGAGGCCAGGAACGGAGCACGCGCCCATGACCATCCGCAGCGAGCGGGACCGGCACGTCGTCACCCTCACCATCGACCGGGAGAAGAAGCTCAACGCCCTCGACTACCCGACGATCGACGCGCTGCTCGCCGAGCTCGACCGGATCGACGCCGACGACACCGTCCGCGCCGTGATCCTCACCGGCGCCGGCGGGCGGGCGTTCAGCGCGGGTGCCGACATCCCGTCGCTGGCGGCCAGCGTCGCGGGCGGGCCCGAGCGGGCGCTGCGCGAGTTCGTCCGGCGCGGGCACACCCTCACCCGACGGATCGAGGAGTTCCCCAAGCCGGTCATCGTGGCCGTCAACGGCCTTGCCTTCGGCGGTGGTTGCGAGATCACCGAGGCCGCGCCGCTGGCCGTCGCGGCCACCTCGGCGGCCCAGGCCGCCCCGTCGCCCGCCGCCGCCGTCCAGCTCAAGGGCGTCGGGCTGGACGACCCGCACAAGAAGGACATCGCCATGCAGCTGGTGTCCAGCGCGGAGAACTCGTCGCTGGACTGGAAGGCCCAGTACAAGTACATCGAGGACATCAAGGACGGCCGCGGCTACACCGCCGGCATCATCGGCTTCTGCTCCGGCACCGGTGACATGCTGGACCTGGTCCAGCACTACACCGACCTCAAGCCCGGCAACATCCTGGCCAAGTACCTGCCGGCCCTGAAGAAGGTCAACGGCAGCGAGTCGCACGCCGGCCTCGGCTCCGCGTTCGAGAAGGACTGGGCCACCGCCGCCAAGGACACCGTCTTCCAGCAGGCCCAGAACGACGAGCGCGACCGGGTGTACTTCAACCCCGCCGTCAACCAGGCCAAGAGCGACGGCCTGCGCGCGCTCGGCCAGTTCGCCTACTACGACGCCATCGTCATGCACGGCCCGGGCAACAGCTCGGACAGCTTCGGCGGCATCCGCGCCGCCGCCATGAAGAAGGCCAAGACCCCCGCCCAGGGCGGCGACGAGGCCACCTACCTCAAGGCCTTCCTGGACGCCCGCAAGGTGGTCATGAAGAAGGAGGAGGCGCACTCCGACACCAGCCGGGTCGACACCGAGCAGCTGGTCTTCCTCAACGCCAAGAACTTCGACCTCAACCCGCCGCTGAAGTGGAAGGTCTACGGCGACAGCTACGCCATCAACAGCTGACGCCACGAC
>NZ_JBHVET010000645.1:0-5035 GCF_042802135.1 Kitasatospora sp. NPDC057512 | reverse complement strand
GGTCAGGCCCGGACGGCCGACAGCCGGTCCAGGAAGGCGGCGGACGCCACCGCGACGTCGGCGGCGGTCCAGTCGAGGGCGGGCGCGGCGACCGTGACCTCGGTCACCGACAGCCCCGGCGGCCCGCCCGCGCGCCAGGCGCCGAACAGCCCGATCCCGGTGTCCTCGGCCAGCCCCAGCCCGGCCTCCTCCAACTCCCCGACCGGGTAGGGCAACCACAACTGGAACTGGTGGGTGTGCGGCGGGGCCGGGTGCACCCGGGCACCGGGGACGGCGGCGAACGCCCGGGCCAGCGCCCCGGCGACCGCCCGGGCGTGCGCCACGTACCCGGCCAGCCGCGGCAGTTCGCGCTCCAGCCCGGCCAGCGCGGCGAGCGCGAACGGCCACTGCTGGTAGAGCTGGCCGCCGTAGCGGTGCCGCCAGGCCCGGGCGGTGCGGACGAAGCCGCCCGGGCCGGCCAGCGCGGCGCCGCTGATCCCGCCGAGCGTCTTGTAGAAGGAGACGTAGACCGAGTCGGCCAGGCCGGCGACCTCCGGCAGCGGCCGGCCGAGGGCGACCGCGGACTCCCAGATCCGGGCGCCGTCCAGGTGCAGCGCCGCACCGTGCTCCTCCCGCACCACCGAGGCCAGCTCCACCAGCTCCGGCCAGCCGGGCAGCACGAACCCGGCGTCGCGCAGCGGCAGCTCCAGGCTCAGCGCGGCGTACGGCTCGTCCAGGGCGCGCAGCTCCTCGGCGGTGGGCTGGCGCGGCTCGGCGGTCGGCCAGAGGCTGCGCAGCCCGGACAGCACACCGAGCGCGTGCCGCTCGTGCCGGTCGGTGTGGGCCAGCGGGTGGGTGACCACGGTGCGGCACCCGGCCGCCTCGGCGTGGATCCGCAGGGCGATCTGCTGGGCCATCGTGCCGGTCGGGAAGAAGGCCGCGTCCTCGGTGCCGAGCAGCTCGGCGACCCGGTGCTCCAGGGTGCGGACCACGCCGTCGCCGTACTGGTCCGGGCGGCCGTCCAGGTCGGGGACGCCGTGCGGGTCGGGAGCACCGTCCGGGTCGGGGGCGGCATCCGGGTCGGGGGCGGCGCCCGGCGGCGGGCCGGCCAGGTCGGCGAGGCGTTCGCGGATGCTCTGCGGCCGGGCCCCGGACAGCAGCCGCTCGCAGCCGCGCAGGGCGGCGAAGCGGCGGTCCGGCAGGCTCGGGCGGTCACCGGCGTCGGGGTCTTCGCTCCTGTTGCCATACATGGCTCGATGGTCCCGCAGCGGGCCGGACCGGTCAGCGGTGCGGACGGAAAGCGGTTCGAGGCCGCGAAACCCCGGCCGCGCGTGGTGCTGGTCACAGGCCTCCGGCGCGGTACGACCGGCGGTAGTAGCGAGGCCGGGGAGGCGGCGGGCGGCCCGGAGCGGTCATGGGCGATCCGATCTCATGATCATTACTCCGTCGGTTTGAATCTCCGGCACCACGATGACTACACGCCGTAGTACGTCACCGCGTTTGGGACTCCGCCCGGTGACCGTTACACCTGAGTGGTCCCCCGCTCAGCACGCGCCCGAACGGGCACTTCGTGCTGCCCTCGTACGATCCGTGAGGTACGGCAGATGTCCACCGTCCCACCCGTGGGGCCGGCCCTGCGCCGGCTCGCCGCCCAGGCGGCGGCCCGGGCCGCCGCCTGGCAGCCCCGGATCGGCCACGCCGTCCGCACCCAGGCCGCGCCGCTGCGTGCCCTCGGGTCCCCCCGGCACACCACGCTGCCCGGCAGCCGTCAGCGGGCCGAGCACGACCACGCGCTGGTCTCGGCCGGAGCGGTCGCCACGCTGCTCGCCGGCGTGCTGCTGGTGGCCACCCCGGGCACGGCCTCGGCGCAGACCGTACGGCCCACCACGCCGGGCAGCTCGGCCTTCACCGTGCCGCGGGCGGAGGTGCCGAGCGCGGGGCTGGTCCAGGTGGCCGGCCCCAGCCCGTACAAGTTGCCCGACGACGGGGACTCGGCGCAGGAGTTCGTGACGGTGGCGCCCAACCTGCTGCCGTTCGAACCGCCGACACCGGAGCCGGAGCCGGAGCCCGCCGGTGAGCCGGCCCCGGAGGCCGGACCCGCACCGGAGCCCGGCCCCGCGCCGGAACCCGGGTGGTCGGCGCCGGTGCCGAACGCGCCGACCAGCAATCCGTACGGGAAGGCCAACCGCAGCTACGCCGCCGGGTACCACACCGGGGTGGACTTCGCGGTCTCCCCGGGCACGCCGCTGCTGGCGGTCGGCGACGCGAGCGTGGTGTCGGCCGGCTGGGACGGCGCGTACGGCAAGGAGGTCGTGCTGCGGCTGGCGGACGGGCACTTCGCGCAGTACGCCCACATGTCCTCGGTCACCGTCTCGGCGGGCCAGCGGGTGTCCGCGGGCGAGCGGATCGGGCTGTCCGGGAGCACCGGCAACTCGACCGGCCCGCACCTGCACTTCGAGATCCGGACCAGCAACCGCTACGGCGCGGTGGTCAACCCGATCGCGTACCTCGCGGGGCACGGCGTCACGGACTTCTGAGCCGCCCAGGGCACCGGGCCCTCCGGGACCGGTGCCCTCAGCCGGCGGTGCGGGCGGGGTGGCTGATCCCGGCGCCGATCTCCAGCGCGATGTCCCGGGCCGCCCCGATCGCCTCGTCCAGGCCGGCGGGGGACGGCTGCTCGCCCCACACGTTCGGGGTGTGGGCGCAGTCCGCGGTGTCCTGCTTGAGCAGGAACAGCGACGAGTGGACGGTGAACAGCGCCATCGCGGCCCGCAGCCGGTCGTGGAAGTCCGCCTCCGGCCCGTGCACCAGCTGCATCATGGTGATCATGCGGTCCCTGAAGGCCAGCCCGGCCGGGGACTCGCGCAGTGCGGGCTGGTTCTCGTGGAAGAAGCGCAGCAGCGGGGCCCGCTCGGCCATACCGTCCGCGAAGCGGCGGATCAGCTCGTCGCGCATCTCCGGGCTCCAGGCCTGCTTGCGGCCCCACGCGATGGACTCGTCGATCGGCGCGGCCATCCGCTCGACGATGCCCAGGACGATGTCGTCCTTGGTCTTGAAGTGGTAGTAGAGCGCGGCCTTGGTGACGCCCAGGCGGTCGGCGATCTCGCGCAGTGAGGTCTGCTCGTAGCCCTGCTCGGCGAAGAGCTCCAGTGACACCTCGATGATGCGAGCCCGGGTGTCGCTGCGGGGGCTGTGCGGAGTGCCCATGGCCTGCCTCATGACTGCGTCGGTGACTACTGCGGACCGCGGAGCGGTGTCCGCCCCGGGCCCATTCTCCCTGCCCGGAAGGCCGGTCGGGAAACTGGCTTGACGACCGGCTAGGAAACAACCTACCGTGCCGACGGTCGATAAACTAGCCGGGCGACAAGTAAGTGAGCCGCCGCGCGGCACGACGCTCCGTCCGAACCACCCTCCGGGAGACCCCACCTCATGTCACAGTCCAAGACCGCCGGCCCGGTACCGGAGGACAAGACGGCCGAGGAGGAGCAAACGCGGTCGCCCCGCGAGATCCGCCTCGTGATGGTCGGCCTGGTCGTCACCATGCTGCTGGCCATGCTCGACAACCTGATCGTCGGCACCGCGATGCCGACCATCGTCCACGACCTCGGCGGCGGCGAGCACCTGTCCTGGGTGGTCACCGCGTACACCCTGGCGACCGCCGCCTCCACCCCGGTCTGGGGCAAGCTCGGCGACATGTACGGCCGCAAGGGCACCTTCCTCACCTCGATCGTGATCTTCCTGGTGGGCTCGGCGCTGTCCGGCCTGTCGCAGAACATGAACGAACTGATCGGCTTCCGCGCCGTGCAGGGCCTGGGCGCCGGCGGTCTGATGGTCGGCGTCATGTCGATCATGGGTGCGCTCGTCCCGCCGCGCGACCGCGGCAAGTACCAGGGCATGTTCGCCGCGGTGATGGCCCTCGCCACCATCGGCGGCCCGCTGGCCGGCGGCTTCATCACCGACCACCTGAGCTGGCACTGGACCTTCTACATCAACCTGCCGCTCGGCGTGATAGCGCTCGCCGTGGTCGTCGTCACCCTGAAGCTGCCGAAGGTCCGCAACACCGCCAAGATCGACTACGCGGGCGTCGTGCTGCTCACCACCGGCATCACCTCGCTGGTGCTGATCACCACCTGGGGCGGCCAGCAGTACGCCTGGGGTTCCAAGGAGATCCTGGGCCTGACCGCGCTCGCCGCCGCCTCGCTGATCGCCTTCTGCTACGTGGAGCAGCGGGCCGAGGAGCCGATGCTCCCGCTGAGCCTGTTCCGCAACCTGAACTTCACCCTGGTCTCGATCATCGGCTTCATCGTCGGCTTCGTGATGTTCGGCTCGACCGTCTTCCTGCCGCTCTACCAGCAGACGGTCCAGGGCGCCTCGGCCACCAACTCCGGCCTGCTGCTGATGCCGATGATGTTCGGCATGCTGATCGTCTCGCTGGTGGTCGGCCAGGCCGTCACCAAGACCGGCAAGTACCGGATCTACCCGATCATCGGCACCATCGTGATGACCGTCGGCCTGATCCTGCTCTCCACCATGGGCATCGGGACCAGCAGGTTCACCTCGGCCTGCTGGATGGTCGTGCTCGGCGCCGGCATGGGCTTCCTGATGCAGATCACCATGCTGGTCGCGCAGAACAGCGTCGAACTCAAGGACATGGGCGTGGCCAGCTCCACCGCCACGCTGTTCCGCACCATCGGCGGCTCCTTCGGTGTCGCGCTGTTCGGCGCGCTGTTCAACAACCGGGTGACCGACACCATGTCGGAGATGCTGGCCGGGAAGCCGATGCCCCCGGGCGGTATGAAGGACCCGCAGCAGAGCAGCCTGGAGGAGCTCCACAAGCTGCCGGACTACGTCCAGGACGCCTACAACCACGCGGTGTCCAACGGCATGCACACCGTCTTCCTGTGGGGCGCCGGGGTGGCCGTGATCGCGATCGCCGCGGCGGTGTTCCTCCGCGAGGTGCCGCTGCGCGGCACCGGCAAGGGCGAGGCTCCGGCCGAGTCCTCGCTGGAGGCGGCGGCCGTCTGACCGCCCCGCCCCGTACGGCGCCCCCGGGAGG
>NZ_JBHVET010000644.1:0-5072 GCF_042802135.1 Kitasatospora sp. NPDC057512 | reverse complement strand
ATCCCGGAAGGCGTCGCGGGTCGGCGGCCGATCGGGGGCCTCGGTGAGGCTCCTGCGCGTGAGAAGTCGGGTGGGCCGACTTCTCGCGCGCAGGTGGCGGGGGTCAGGGGGTGGTGACGGCGTAGAAGGCGACGGCGGCGGCGGCGCCGACGTTGAGGGAGTCGATGCCGTGGGCCATCGGGATGCGGACGGGGTGGTGGGCGGCGGCGATGGCGCGGGGGGTGAGGCCGTCGCCCTCGGCGCCGAGCATGAGGGCGGCCTTGGGGAGGCTGTGCGGGGCGAGGGTGTGGAGGTCGACGGCGGTGTCGGCGGGAGTGAGGGCGAGCAGGGTGAAGCCGGCCTCGCGGACGGTGTCGAGGGCCGCGGGCCAGGGGTCCAGGCGGGCATAGGGGACGGCGAAGACCGCACCCATGGAGACCTTGACGGCCCGCCGGTAGAGCGGGTCGGCGCAGTCGGGGGAGAGCAGGACGGCGTCCATGCCGAGGGCGGCGGCGCTGCGGAAGATGGCGCCGAGGTTGGTGTGGTCGACCAGGCCCTCCAGGACGGCGACCCGGCGGGCGCCGGCGAGCACCTCGGCCGCGTCCGGGAGGGGCTTGCGCTCCATCGAGGCGAGCGCGCCGCGGTGCACGTGGTAGCCGGTGACGGCTTCGGCGAGGGCGGGCTCGACCACGTGGACGGGGGCGTCGGCCTCGGCGATGACGTCGCCCATCACCTCCAGCCACTTGGGGGTGAGCAGCATCGACCGCATCCGGTAGCCGGCGGCGAGGGCGCGGCGGATGACCTTCTCCCCCTCGGCGATGAAGAGGCCCTCGGCGGGTTCGCGGCGGCGGCGCAGCTCGACGTCGGTGAGGCCGGTGTAGTCGGCGAGGCGGGGGTCGGCCGGGTCGGTGATGGTGCGTGGTTCGGACACCCTGCGATCTTGCCAAGCCCGGGCGGGGAAGGCCAAACGGCGGAGGGGGCGGGTGGTCCCCGGCTGGCCGTAGTGCAAATATGACCGTATGGCCCGAAATCCGGGCCGATCCTGGGCTGCGTCGGCCTCTGGCGCCACTGGCTCCGCCGGCTCCCCCGGTGGGCGCCCACACGGTCGGCCGCAGCTGCCGCACGCGAAGCCGCGGTGGCCCGTGTGGCACCGGTCGGTGGCGGGGCAGGTGTTCGCGCTCCAGGTCCTGGTCGTGCTGCTGCTGGTGGTGGCGGCCGCGGTGGCGCTGGTGGTGCAGTCGCGCAACGACGCCGAGCACGAGGCGCGCAACCGTTCGGTGGCGGTGGCGCAGACCTTCGCCAGTTCGCCGGGCATCGTCGACGCGCTGCGCTCCCCGGACCCGACGGCCGTCCTGCAGCCGCGGGCGCAGTCCGCGCGGGTCGCCGCGGGCGTGGACTTCATCGTCGTGCTGAGCAACCAGGGCATCCGCTACACCCACCCGAACCCGGCGCTGATCGGCCGGAAGTTCGTCGGCACCTACGAGCCCGCGCTGCACGGGCAGGTGGTGACCCAGCACGTCTCGGGCACGCTCGGCCCGCTGGTGCAGGCGGTGGTCCCGGTGTACTCGCCGGACGGTTCGGTGGTCGGGCTGGTCTCGGCGGGCGTGACCCTGAAGAGCGTCAGCAGCGCCAGCGAGCGCCAGCTGCCGGTGGTGCTGGGCGCGGCGGCGGCCGCGGTGGGGCTGGCCACGCTCGGGACGGCGCTGGTCAGCCGCAGGCTGCGGCGCCAGACGCACGGGCTGGGCCCGGTCGAGATGACCAGGATGTACGAGCACCACGCGGCGGTGCTGCACGCGGTGCGCGAGGGCGTGATGATCCTCGGCGGGGACGGCCGGCTGCTGCTCTGCAACGACGAGGCGCGCCGGCTGCTGGACCTGCCGCCGGACGCCGAGGGCCGCCCGGTGGCCGGGCTGGGCCTGGAGCAGCGCCCGCTGGACCTGCTGACCGCCGAGCGCCCGGTGACCGACGAGGTGGTGCTGTCCGGGGAGCGGCTGCTGGCGGTGAACGTCCGGCTGATCGACCAGCCGGGCGGCCCGCCCGGCCGGGTCGCCACGCTGCGCGACTCCACCGAGCTGGCCGCGCTGTCCGGCCGGGCGGAGCGCGCGCAGCGGCGGCTGCGGCTGCTGTACGACGCCGGGGTGACGGTGGGCAGCACGCTGGACGTGACGCGGACGGCGGAGGAGCTGGCGCAGGTCGCGGTGCCGCGGTTCGCGGACTTCGTCACGGTGGACCTGGCGGACCAGGTGCTGACCGGTGAGGAGCCGCCGCCGGGCCCCTCGCTGGGGCGGATGCGCCGTACCGCGGTGACGGGGGTACGGGACGACGCCCCGTTCTACCCGGTCGGCACGGTGCTGGACGTGGTGCCCGAGACCCCGCTGGCCGGGGCGCTGCACAGCGGGGAGCCGGGCATCGAGCCGCGGCTGGCGGAGGCCGGCCAGTGGCGGGAGCAGGACCCGGAGCGGTCGGCGCAGGCGCTGGCGTACGGGGTGCACTCGCTGGTGCGGGTGCCGCTGCGGGCGCGCGGGGTGCTGCTGGGGGTGGCCCGGTTCTGGCGGGCGCAGCGGGCGGAGCCGTTCGAGGCGGAGGACCTGGCGCTGGCCGAGGAGCTGGTGGCGCACGCGGCGGTGTGCATCGACAACGCCCGCCGCTACACCCGGGAGCACGCGATGGCGGTGACGCTCCAGCACAGCCTGCTGCCGCGCAGGCTGCCGGAGCAGACGGCGCTGGACGTGGCGCACCGCTACCTGCCGGCCCAGGCCGGGGTGGGCGGCGACTGGTTCGACGTGATCCCGCTGCCGGGCGCGCGGGTGGCGCTGGTGGTCGGGGACGTGGTGGGGCAGGGGCTGCACGCGGCGGCGACGATGGGCCGGCTCCGTACGGCGATCCACAACTTCTCGACCCTGGACCTGCCGCCGGACGAGCTGCTGGGGCACCTGGACGAGCTGGTGAACCGGATCGACCAGGACGAGGCGGCGGGCGGCGAGCGCGCCGGGGTGGCCGGGGCGACCTGCCTGTACGCGATCTACGACCCGGTGTCGCGGCGCTGCACGCTGGCCAGCGCCGGGCACCCGCCGCCGGCCGTGGTGGACCCGCAGGGCCGGGTGGTGTTCCCGGAGCTGCCGACCGGGCCGCCGCTCGGGCTGGGGGTGCTGCCGTTCGAGACCGCCGAGCTGGAGCTGGCCGAGGGCAGCCGGCTGGTGCTGTACACGGACGGGCTGGTGGAGGACCGGCAGCGGGACATCGACGAGGGGCTGGAGCTGCTGCGGGCGGCGCTGGCCGGGCCGCCGCGCACGCCCGAGCAGACCTGCGCGGACGTGCTCGGGGCGATGCTGCCGGAGCACCCGCAGGACGACATCGCGCTGCTGGTGGCACGGACCAGGGTGCTGGCGCCGGAGCAGGTGGCGCAGTGGGAGGTGCCCTCCGACCCGGCGGCGGTGCGCGAGGTCCGGGCCGCGGTGGCGGAGCGGCTGACGGCCTGGGGGCTGGCGGAGGCGGCGTTCGTCACCGAGCTGATCCTGAGCGAGCTGGTGACCAACGCGATCCGGTACGGCTCCGGGCCGATCCGGGTGCGGCTGCTGCGGGACCGTTCGCTGATCTGCGAGGTGTCGGACGGCAGCAGCACCTCGCCGCACCTGCGGTACGCGGCGACCGAGGACGAGGGCGGGCGCGGGCTGTTCCTGGTCGCGCAGTTCGCGGACCGCTGGGGGACGCGCTACACGGCGACCGGGAAGGTCATCTGGACGGAGCAGCCGCTGGAGTAGGAAGTCGGCCGGGCCGACTTCCCACTCCCCCGCGGGCCTATCGCTGGAAGGCGGCCGCCAGCACGTTGACGACGTCGCCGATGACGATGACCGCCGGGGGCTTGACCCCCTCGGCCTCGACCACCGCGGCGACGGTTCCGAGGGTGGCGTCCACCCGGCGCTGGGCGGCGGTGGTGCCCTCCTGGACGATCGCGACCGGGGTGTCCGCCGGCCGGCCGTACTCGACCAGCCGGGCGGCGATCGCGCCGATCTTGTCCACGGCCATCAGCAGCACCAGGGTGCCGCTCATCCGCGCGGCGGCCTCCCAGTTGGTGAGCGAGCGCTCGTCGTCCGGGCCGACGTGGCCGGAGATGACGGTGAACTCGTGGGTCATGCCGCGGTGGGTGACGGGCACGCCGGCCGCGGCGGGGACGCTGATCGAGCTGGAGATCCCGGGCACCACGGTGACCGGCAGCCCGGCCTCCGCGCAGGCCAGCAGCTCCTCGCCGCCGCGGCCGAAGACGTACGGGTCGCCGCCCTTGAGCCGGACCACGAACTTGCCGGCCTTCGCGTGCTCGACCAGGGTGCGGTTGATCGCCTCCTGGGCCATGAACCGGCCGTACGGGATCTTGGAGGCGTCGATCACCTCGACGTGCTCGGGCAGTTCGGCGAGCAGCTCGCGCGGGGCGAGGCGGTCGGTGACGACCACGTCGGCGTCGGCGAGCAGCCGGCGGCCGCGCACGGTGATCAGGTCCGGGTCGCCGGGGCCGCCGCCGACCAGCGCCACGCCGGCCCCGTGCGAGCGGTACTGACGGGCGGCCAGCGAGCCGTCCCGCAGGCCGTCCACGATGGCGTCGCGCAGGGCGGCGGAGTGGCGCGGGTCGCCGGTGAGGACGGCCACGGTGGCGCCCGCGTCGCGGCCGCTGGCCGGGGTCCAGGCGGTGGCCGCGGCGGCGTCGTCGCTGCGGGAGCAGAACACCCGCTCGCGCTCGGCCTCGGCGCTGACCGCCGCGTTGACGGCCGGGTCGTCGGTGGCCACCAGGGCGTACCAGGTGTCGGCCAGGTCGCCGTCCCGGTACGGGCGGGCGTGCCAGGTGAGCTCGCCGGCGTCGGCCATGGCCTGGACGGCCGGGGTGGTGGCCGGCGCTATCAGGTGCAGGTCGGCGCCGGAGGCGATCAGGGCGGGCAGCCGCCGCTGGGCGACCTGGCCGCCGCCGACCACGACGACGCGGCGGCCGGCCAGCAGCAGGCCCACCGGGTAGGGGGTACGGCCCTCGGTGCTCGGGTGCGGGGTGGGCGCGGTCATCGGCGGTGCTCCTGATCGGGGATGAGGGTGTGGGGACGGTACGGCAC
>NZ_JBHVET010000643.1:0-5079 GCF_042802135.1 Kitasatospora sp. NPDC057512 | reverse complement strand
CTCCACCCCTGGGTGGAGGGCCCTCGCGCCGCCGGTTCCACCCGTGCTCCACCCCGGCTCCGATCAGCGGGAAGCGCCGGATCCGTAGCGTCGGAGAGGTCAGCGACAAGCCTCTCCCCGGGACGGAGAATCCGATGAGTTCCATCGCCAACATCCTCGTGGTCATCGCGGTGGTGGTCCTGGTGGTCCAGCGCCAGATGCGCGTCCAGCGACTGGACACCGAGCGCCGGTTCTGGCTGCTGCCGCTGGTCCTGGGCGCGCTCGCGCTGCGGGACCCGCAGCTCGTCGACCACCAGCACACCGCGGTCTCCGCCACGCTGCTGGTCGCCGGCCTCGTCGCCGTGCTCGCGATGGGCACGGTCTGGGGCTGGACCGTACGGATCTGGCGGGCCCCCGACGGCGGCGTCCTGGTCAAGGGCACCAAGGCCACCGTGGCCGCCTGGTGCGGGATGATCGCCGTCCGGATCGGCCTGTACGCGGTCGGCTCGGCCCTGCACGTCCACCAGGCGGGCAGCACGCTGATGCTGGGCATGGCGGTCCTGCTGCTGGTCCGCTCCGTCGTGGTGAACTGGAGGGCCCGCACGCTGGAGCCCGCGCGGACCGCCGCCGGACTGCACTGACCCGCCGCCGTGAGCATCGAGGAGGCCCCCGTGGCCGGGTGGTACTGGACCCGCTGGCCGTCCCGGGAAGGGATCGGCCGCGAGGACGAGAGCCGGCCGCGGCGGGTCCTCACCGTGTTCGGCCGGACCGTCCTGGTGGTCGTCGTCGGCTGGGGGACCTTCTCCGGCGGCAGGTACGCCGGCTGGGCGGCGGCGGCCGCGGCGGCCGGGCTGGCCGCGGCCTTCGCCCTCTGCGCGGGGTACCTGCGGGTCACCCGGGAGCAGCGCCCGGCGGCCTCGTACCTGCTGGCCGCCGGCCTGGTCGGCGCCGGCTGGCTCGCCAACCGGGGGCTGGCCCACACGCTGGCCGACTTCCTCTGGATCGGGCTGGCCGTGACGGTCCTGATCCGGCTGCCGCCCGCGCCCGCGCTGTGCGCCGCGGCGGCCGCGCTGGGCTCGTACACGGCGGCCTCCCCGGCGAGCTGGCTCAGCATCGCCGCCACCATCGGAGGCTCCCTCCTGGTCGGCTTCCTGCTGCGGCTGGACATCGAGGCGCGCGGCACCGCCCGCCTGCTGCTCGCCCAGGAGCGGGCCGCCCGGGCCGCCGAGGCGGAGAGCGCGGCGCTCGCCGAACGGGCCAGGATCGCCCGGGAGATCCACGACGTGCTCGCCCACAGCCTCTCCGCGCAGCTCGTCCACCTGGAGGCGGCCCGGCTGATGCTGGACGCCGGGACGGACCGCGAGCAGGTCCGTGAACGGGTCGTCGCCGCCCGGCGGATGGCGCAGGACGGGCTGGCCGAGACCCGGCAGGCGCTGTCCGCGCTGCGCGGGGAGTTCACCCCGGTCGGGGAGTTCCTGGTGGAGCTGACCGGGCGGGAACGGGCCGCCCTCACCGTCACCGGCACGCCCCGGCCGCTCGCCGCCGAGGCCGCCCTCGCGGTGCGGCGCACCGCGCAGGAGGCGGTGACCAACGTCCGCAAGCACGCGCCCGGCGCCCACTGCGCCGTCGAACTGCGCTACCTGGACGGCGCGGTGGAGCTGGAGGTGCGCAACACCCGGCCGCCGCGCGGCGCGTCCGCAGGTGAGCCGGCGTCGGGGGAGCTGGCCGCCAGCGGCAGCGGGTACGGTCTGCCGGGGATGCGCGAACGCGCGGAACTGCTCGGCGGCACGCTGCTGGCGGGCCCGGAGGACGGAGGGTGGCGCGTGCTGCTGCGGGTGCCGGCATGACGGAACCGGTGACCAGGGTGCTGGTCGCGGACGACCAGACGGTGGTGCGCGAGGGAATCGTGATGCTGCTGGGGCTGCTGCCCGGCATCGAGGTGGTCGGTGCGGCGGGGGACGGGGAGGAGGCCGTCGCCCTGGTGGAGCGTCATCACCCGGACGTGGTGCTGATGGATCTGCGGATGCCGCGCTGCGACGGCGTCGAGGCGACGAGGCGGATCCGCGCGGCGCACCCGGAGACCGAGGTCGTGGTGCTCACCACCTACGCCGACGACGACTCGCTGTTCCCGGCGCTCCAGGCCGGGGCGCGCGGCTACCTCACCAAGGACGCCGGTGGCGAGGAGATCGCCAGGGCCATCGCGGACGTCCGCTCGGGTGCGGCCGGGCTCTCCCCGCAGGTCCAACTCCGGTTGCTGGAAAGGCTTTCGGAGCAGCCCGGCGGATCCGAGCCGGCCCCCGGGCGGCCGGTCGACCGCCCGGGGGAGCTGCCCGACGGGCTGACCGTCCGGGAGGCCGAGGTGCTGGCGCTGATCGCCCAGGGGCTGTCCAACACGGAGATCGCCCAACGGCTGTTCGTCAGCCAGGCCACCGTGAAGACCCACATCAACAATCTGTTCGCCAAGACCGCCGTACGGGACCGGGCGCAGGCGGTCGCCTACGCCTTCCGACACGGAATCACCGGGACGCAGCAGTAGTCCGATGAGTGTCTGTCGGATGATCGATCACCTCATCGAGTGAACGTATCTGCGATGGTCAGAGGCGTTGTCCTAGGGCCGCCATCATGGTTCGGGTCAGAACATCCGGCCGTCCAGGAGCATCAGTGCCACAGCAGCAGACGAGCAGCCCCGGCCAGGGGCAGCGATTCGACTGGTGGGCCGCTCCGGCCGCCGGCACCCCCGTTGAGTCCGCCGAGCCATCGGCTGCGCACCGCCGGTCGGCGGTACCGGCGCAGTCGGGCCCCATCCGTACGGAGCACGCCCGTCCGGACCGGTCGGCAGAGGCAGTCGGCGAGCCTGTGGCCGTCGGCGCACCGATCCACGGGCCCGCCGTCGAGCCGTTCGCCCAGAGCACCCCCGTCGACCAAGCGGCCCCGGCCGCACCGCACGGACCCCTCGCGTCCCTCGCGCCACGTGACGAGGAACCGGTCGCCGACCGGACCGAGGTCTACCGGGAGGTCCAGGCCAGCGCGGCCTTCCGGCAGATCCGCCGCAGCTACCGGACCTTCGTCTTCCCGATCACCGGCGGCTTCCTCGCCTGGTACCTGCTGTACGTCGCCGCCCAGGCCGGCGCCCCCGACCTGATGCGCCGCGCGGTGGCCGGCCCGCTCAACGTGGCCTGGCTGCTGGGACTGCTGCAGTTCGCCTCGACCTTCCTGCTCGCCTGGCTCTACGCCCGCAACGCCCGGACCAAGCGCGACCGCGCCGCCCTGGGCCTGCGCTGGGACACCCAGGACCAGCTGCGATGACGACCCTGATGACCACCGTGCCCACCGATGCGGCCATCGCCGCCGTGAAGACCGCCGCGCGGACCGTGGTGTCGACCGCCACCCCGCCCCCGGTCGCCCCCACCGGCGACCACCACTCGCTCGCCATCGCGCTGTTCGCCGTCGTCGTCCTGGTCACCCTGGGGGTCACCCTCTGGGTCGGCCGCCAGGGCAACGCCGCCGAGGACTTCTTCGCCGGCGGCCGCGACTTCACCCCGCTGCAGAACGGCTTCGCGCTCTCCGGCGACTACCTCTCCGCCGCCTCCTTCCTGGGCGTCGCCGGGCTGATCGCGCTGTACGGCTACGACGGCGTGCTCTACAGCATCGGCTTCCTGGTCGCCTGGCTGGTCGTGCTGATGCTGGTCGCCGAACTCGTCCGCAACGCCGGCCGGTACACCCTCGCCGACGTGCTCGCGCTGCGGCTGCGCCGCCGCAAGGTGCGCGCCGCGGCCGGCGGCGCCAGCGTCGTGGTCACCCTGCTCTACCTGGTGGCCCAGATGGTCGGCGCCGGTTCGCTGGTCGCCCTGCTGCTCGGCACCGGCAGCCCGCACGCCCGCACCTGGACCATCATCGCGGTCGGCGCCCTGATGATCGTCTACGTCACCATCGGCGGGATGCGGGCCACCACCTGGATCCAGATCATCAAGGCCTTCCTGCTGACCGGCGGTTCGGTGCTGCTGACCGTGCTGCTGGTGGTCCGCTTCCACGGGGACCTCGGCGAGCTGATGCGCCAGGCGGCCGACCACAGCGGTGCCGGGCACCGCTACCTGGAGCCCGGGCTCAAGTACGGCGGCAGCCTCACCAGCCGGCTGGACTTCGTCAGCCTCGGCCTCGCCCTGGTGCTCGGCACCGCGGGCCTGCCGCACATCCTGTCCCGCTTCTACACCGTGCCCACCGCGCGGGCCGCCCGCCGCTCCACGATGTGGGCGATCGGCCTGGTCGGCAGCTTCTACCTGATGGCCATCGTGCTCGGCCTCGGCGCCACCGCGCTGATCGGCTCGGCCGAGGTGCGGCACGCCAACTCGGCCGGGAACACCGCCGTTCCGCTGCTCGCCTTGGTCCTCGGCGGCGGCAACGGCAGCACCGGCGGGGTGGTGCTGTTCGCCCTGATCTCGGCGATCGCCTTCGCCACCATCCTCGCCGTGGTCGCCGGGCTCACCCTGGCCTCCTCGGCGGCCTTCGCCCACGACGTCTGGGCCGGCGCCTGGCGCGCCCGGCCCGCCCGCGAGCAGGCGAAGAACGGTCGCGGGCGGCGCCGTCGGGGCGAGACCGTCCCGGCCTCCCGGTCGGAGGAGTCGGTGTCCGGGATCAGCGAACAGCAGGAGGTGGTGGTCGCCCGGTTCGCCGCCGCCGGGATCGGTGCGACGGCGATCGTGATCAGCCTCTTCGCCCAGCAGCTGAACGTCGCCTTCCTGGTCGGCCTGGCCTTCGCCGTCGCGGCCTCCTCCAACCTGCCGGTGCTGCTGTACAGCCTGTTCTGGTCGCGGTTCACCGCCCGGGGCGCGGTCTGGGCGGTGTACGGCGGGCTGATCCCGGCGATCGTGCTGGTGTTCTTCTCGCCGGTGGTGTCCGGCTCCCCCGAGGCGCTCTTCCCCGGCCTCGACTTCCACTGGTTCCCGCTGGAGAACCCGGGCCTCGTCTCCATCCCGCTCGGCTTCCTCGCCGGGTGGCTCGGGACGGTCACCTCGTCCGAGCCCGCCGACCCGGACCGGTTCGCCGAGCTGGAGGTACGTGCTCTCACCGGTGCGGGCGCGGCCTGAGCCGTCGCGCCCGGGG
>NZ_JBHVET010000642.1:1780-5118 GCF_042802135.1 Kitasatospora sp. NPDC057512 | reverse complement strand
CCCCAAACACGCGGCGGCGTTCCTGGTGCGCGCGGGGGCGGGCGCCCCCCCGCCACCCCCGCCCCCCCGGGGGCCGCCCCCCGGCGGCCCGGCCCCCCCCCCCCCCCCCCACGGCGGCACCCGTCCGGGTGAGAATCCATGACGTGAACCCGAGCAGCGCCCTGAGCGAATTCCTCCGCACCCGCCGCGCCGGCCTGCGGCCCGAGGACGTCGACCTCCCCGACTACGGCGGCCGCCGCCGCGTCGCCGGACTGCGCCGAGAGGAACTCGCCCACCTCGCCGGCGTCAGCGTCGACTACTACACCCGCCTCGAACAGGGCCGCGTCGGCAACCCGTCCGACGCCGTCCTCGACGCCGTCGCCCGCGCCCTGCGCCTCGCCCCCGACGAGTCCGGCCACCTCCACCGCCTCGCCCGCCCCGCGCCCAGGCCGCGCCGCCGCCCCACCGTCCGCCAACAGCCGCGCCCGTCCCTGCTGCACCTGCTGGAACAGCTCCACCACACCCCCGCCGTGGTGATGGGCCACCGGATGGACGTCCTCGCCTGGAACCGCGCCGCCGTCGCCCTGTTCGGCGACTACGGCGCCCTGCCCGTCGAGGACCGCAACATCGCCCGCATCACCTTCCTCGACCCCGCCTCCCGCGAGCTCTACGCCGACTGGGCGGGCTGCGCACGGGAGAACGTCGCCTTCCTCCACCTCGAAGCCGGCCGCCGCCCCGACGACCCCCTGCTCGCCGAACTGGTAGGCCAACTCTGCCTCGGCAGCGAGGAGTTCCGCCAGATGTGGGCCGACCACCCGGTCGCCGACAAGACCTCCGGCCGGAAGTCCTTCCGCCACCCGCTGGCCGGGACACTCGACCTCGCCTACGACACCCTCCGGCCCGCCGACGACTCCGGGCAGGCGCTGGTCACCTACACCGCCGACCCGGGGTCTGCTTCGGACGACGGGCTGCGGGTGCTGCTGTCGTGGGCGGCGTCGGGCTGAGAATCCTGGAGCATGATGAACAGGTTCTCCCCGGTCAGTACGGTCTCGGGATGGTCGGGACCGAGGACACGGCCGAGATCGACAACTACCGAGCGGAGCATCTCTATTGCTTGATCGCGGCGCCCGACTTCCCAGTACAGGACAGCCAGGTTGTTCCCGGTCATGAGGGTGTTGGGGTGGTCGTTGCCGAGGATACGTCGGCGGTCGGCGAGGACCTGTTCGAGGAGGTCGATGGCTTCGTCGGCGCGTCCGACCTCCGAGTAGCTGACGGCAAGGTTGTTGCGGGCCAGGAGGGTCTCGGGGTGGTCGTCGCCGAGGACGCGTCGGCGGTCGGCGAGGACCTGTTCCTGGAGGTCGATGGCCTCGTCGGCGCGTCCGACCTCCCAGTACGTGGCGGCGACGTTGTTGCGGGCGGTGAGGAGGACGGGGTCGTCGGCGTGGAGGAGCCGCTGGAGGTCGGTGAGCAGCTGTTCCTGGAGATTCATGGCCTCGCTGACGCGTCCGGCCTCTGAATACGAGTGCGCGAGGTTGTTACGGGCGTTGAGGGTGTCGAGGTGGTCGTTGCCCAGGAGACGCTCGCACATGGTGAACAGACTGCTCAAGTACAGGTTGCCAGCCGTGTATAGGCCTGCTTCGACCAGGCTGCTTCCGCAGCGGAACAGAAGAGTGTGAACTCCCAGCGACGGCTGGATCAGACCGGGAACGCGATGCCCGAGAAGCACGTCCGTGTTGGTCCGAAGCGTTGCGGCCAGATCCATCGCGGTGTAGTCCTCCGGTGGCCACAGTTCGAGCAGGGCATCGGCGACCGCGAGGCCCGCCTGCGGTGGGCAGGGATCGATGCTGAGGGCGGCTCGGCCGGTGAGTGCGTGCAGGGTGACCTCCCGGTGGGTGGTTTCCGTGAGGTCGACGAGGCTGTAGACGTGCAGCAGGGCGAGTGCCTCCCGGGCCTCCTCAGCCCCGACCGGCGAACCGCGTACGGCACCGAGGTAGTCGAGCACCGCCTTGGTTCCCCACAGCTCCTCCGGGTGCCCGGCCGGGTCGAGCAACGCGGCCAACTGGAGCACAGGCCCGGCGAGCCCGACGGGCTCCTCCTGCTGCGCCGCGTCCAGGGCCAGGAGCAGCGCCGCCGTCACCGGTCCCCGGTAGCCGTCGGCGCCGGTGCGGGCGGGGAGGACGGTGTCCAGGCTGCGGGTGCGGTCGCGGAAGAGTTCGAGGTAACGGCCGCAGTTGCGGCGGGTGTTGACCATGCAGGCGGCGGCGTAGGCGAGCGCGAGCGGCAGGTGGCCCAGTTCCTCGGCGAGCTCGGCCGCGTGTTCGTCGAGGAAGCGGGTGCACTTCGCGCGCTCCAGCCGCTCGCTCAGGTAGCTGATGGATTCGGCGGGGGAGTACGTGGTGATGTCGATGAGCGTTCGGTCGCTGCCGGTGCTGGCCGCTCCCCGGTGGCGGGTGGTGGCGATGACCCGACCCCGGCCGCCCCGGCTGGTGACGGGCCACAGCTGTTCGGGCGTGTGCTCGGTGGTGTTGTCGAGGACGATCAGCCAGCTGTGTTCGGTGGTGGCGAGCCAGGCGAGGAAGCGGTCGGCGTCCTGTTCGGCCTCGCCGTTCGCTCCGGGTACTTGGAGCTCGATGGCGGCCCGGGCGTACAGGTCGGTGACGGCGGTGGGCTCGGCGGCGTCCGCCCACAGGACGAGGTCGGTGCCGGTCTCGACGGCTTTGCGCGCGTAGTGCGCCGCGAGTTGGGACTTCCCGACGCCTCCACCGCCCGCCAACACCTGGCTGAGCACCACGGTGCCGTACTGCCCCCGCGCCGCGTCGATCTCCCGCCGCAACTCCTCGCGGGGCTGGAAGGCCGTCGCCTTCGGCGGGATCCGCCCGATCACCACCGGCCACTCCACCGGGGCGGTCGGTGCCGCGTACTGGTGGAAGGTCATCTCGCCCGCCTGGAAGGCGCTGCCGTGCACGGTGGCGCTACCGTCGATCCCGTTCCTGACCTGCCAGCCCCGCACCTGCTCGCCCCCACCACCGACGCGCTGAACGGTTTCCATTATGGGTGAGGCGGGGTGCTGTCCCGGGTGGCCTCGGACCGGGGTTCTCGGGATGCGAAGAGCAGAGCTTCCCTGACCGCCGAGGTCGAGGGATGGTCCGGTCCGAGGACCCGTTCGAAGTCCGGGACCACCAGTCGGAGCATCTCCACCGCGTGGTCCTGGCTTCCGGACAGCCAGTAGCAGGTGGCGAGGCCATAGCGGGTGTCGAGGGTGTTGGGGTGGTCGGTGCCGAGGACGCGTTCCTGGTCGGCAACGACCTGTTCGAGGAGGTGGGTGGCGTCCTCGGTGCGGCCGGCTTCCTGGAAGGCGT
>NZ_JBHVET010000642.1:0-1680 GCF_042802135.1 Kitasatospora sp. NPDC057512 | reverse complement strand
GGTGTTGAGGGTGTGGGGGTGGTCGGTGCCGAGGACGCGTTCCTGGTCGGCAAGGACCTGTTCGAGGAGGTGGGTGGCGTCCTCGGTGCGGCCGGTTTCGTGGTAGGCGTGCGCGAGGTTGTGGCGGACGATGAGGACATCGGGGTGGTGGGCTTCCAGAAGTCGCTCGCTCGTGCTGAGAAGATCGCTCCAGTACTGCGTGCCGGTGGTGTACAGACCTGCCGCCATGAGGCTGACCCCACACTGGAGGAGGACATCGTGGATTCCCCTCGACGGTCGGATCAGGTGGGCGGCATCGTGCCCGGAGAGGACCTCGGTGTTGGCCCGAAACGTCGCGGCCGGGCCGTGTACGCCGTAGTCCGCGCTCGGCCACATCTCCAGGAGGGCGTTGGCGCCCGTGAGGACGGCCTGCGGGGTGTCGGGGCCGATGTCCAGCGCGGCCCGGGAGGTGAGCGCGTGGACGGTCACCTCCCGGTGGGAGGTCTCCGTGTGGTTGATCAGGCTGTAGTTGTGCAGCACGGCGAGTGCGTCCAGCGCCTCCTCGGCCGTGACCGGCCTGCCGCGAATACTGCTGAGGTGCTTCAACGCCGCTTCGGTGCTCCACAGTTGTTCCGGATGGCCGGCCGGGTCCAGTAGTGCGGTCAGGTGGAGGACGGGCCCGGCGAGGCCGATCGGCTGCTCGAGCATGGCCGAGTCGAGGGCCAGGAGCAGTGCCGCCCTGATCGGCCCTCGGTAGCCGTCGATGCCGGAGTGGTCGGGGAGGACGGTGTCCAGGCTGCGGGTGCGGTCGCGGAAGAGTTCGAGGTAACGGCCGCAGCTGCGGCGGGTGTTGACCATGTAGGCGGCGGCGTGGGCCAAAGCGAGTGGCAGGTGGCCCAGTTCTTCGGCCAGCTCCTCCGCGTGTTCGTCGAGGAAGCGGGTGCACTTCGCGCGCTCCAGCCGTTCGCGCAGGTAGGCGGCCGACTCGGTGGGGGAGAAGGTGCTGACGTCGATGAGCGTTCGGTCGCTGCCGGTGCTGGCCGCTCCCCGGTGGCGGGTGGTGGCGATGACCCGACCCCGGCCGCCTCGGCTGGTGACGGGCCACAGCTGTTCGGGTGTGTGCTCGGTGGTGTTGTCGAGGAGGATCAGCCAGCTGTGTTCGGTGGTGGCGAGCCAGGCGAGGAAGCGCTCGGCGTCCTGCTCGGCCTCGCCGTTCGCTCCGGGTACTTGGAGTTCGACGGCGGCCCGGGCGTACAGCTCGGTGACGGCGGAGGGCTCGGCGGCGTCGGCCCACAGCACCAGGTCGGTGCCCGCCTCGACGGCCTCGCGCGCGTAGTGCGCCGCGAGTTGGGACTTCCCGACGCCCCCGCCACCCGCCAACACCTGGCTGAGCACGACCGTCCCGTACTGCCCCCGAGCCTCGTCGATCTCCCGCCGCAGTTCCTCGCGGGGCTGGAAGGCGGTCGCCTTCGGCGGGATCCGCCCGATCACCACCGGCCACCGCACCTCGGCAGCCGGTGCCGCGTACTGGTGGAAGGTCATCTCCCCGGCCTGCTGCACGCCGCCGTGCACGGTGGCGTTGCCGTAGATGCCGTTCCTGACCTGCCACCCCTGCTGCACGTGCCCGCCCCCGCCGCCCGACCCGCTGAACCGGCCTCCATTATGGGAGCCGGAAACGGCGCTGCCGTGCCGCCCGAGGAG
>NZ_JBHVET010000641.1:0-5119 GCF_042802135.1 Kitasatospora sp. NPDC057512 | reverse complement strand
CCCCGGGTGCCCGCCCCGTCGGGCGGGCCCCCGGGCAGGACCTCCGCCCCTTGCCCGAACCCCGTCGCTCTGCTCGCGGACACCCGTTCGGGGTGCGAAGGTATGGTCGATATGACCACTTTCCGAGACGACGGGACGGAGACACCCACGTGGCGCGCAGCGTGTACGTGACCGGCATCGACCGGGGGGACGGCCGCCAGGCGGTCGAACTCGGGGTCATGGAACTGCTCACCCGCCAGGTGGACCGGGTCGGGGTGTTCCGCCCGCTGGTGCACGCCGCCCCCGGGCAGCCGGGCTCCGACCACGTGGTCGAGCTGCTGCGCGGCCGCTACCGGCTCGACCTGCCCAGCAGCGAGCTGTACGGCCTCGGCTACGAGGAGGCCGCCGCCCTCCAGGCCGCCCACGGGCAGGACGAGCTGGTCTCCGCCCTGGTCGACCGCTTCCACGCGCTGGAGCGGCGCTGCCAGGCCGTCCTCGTACTCGGCACCGACTTCGCCGACACCAGCATCCCGGACGAACTCGCCTTCAACGCCCGCCTGGCCAACGAGTTCGGCGCCGCCGTGCTGCCGGTGGTCGGCGGGCACGGCGAGGACCCGGAGACGGTGGTCGCCGAGCTGCTGGGCGCCCACCGGGCCTACACCGACCTCGGCTGTCAGACCCTGGCGATGATCGCCAACCGGGTCGCCCCCGGCGCCAAGCAGCGCATCCAGCGCACCCTCACCGAGAAGCTGCCCGTCCCCGCCTACGTCATCCCGGAGGAGCCGGCCCTGGCCGCGCCCACCGTGGCCCAGCTGGTCGAGGCGACCGGCGCCGAGGTGCTGCTCGGGGACGCCGCCGGCCTCGCCCGGGACGTGCGCGGCTACGTCTTCGGCGGCGCCATGCTGCCCACCTTCCTGGACGCGCTGACCGAGGGCGCCCTGGTGGTCACCCCCGGGGACCGCGCCGACCTGGTGATCGGCTCGCTGGCCGCGCACGCCGCCGGCGCCCCGCCGATCGCCGGCGTGCTGCTGACGCTCGGCCAGCACCCCGGCCCCAACGTGATGGCGCTGGCCGCCCGGCTCGCCCCCGGCACCCCGGTCGCGGTCGTCCCCGAGGGCAGCTGGCCCACCGCCGCCCACCTGACCCACCTGGAGGGCAAGCTCACCTCGGCCAGCCCCCGGAAGGCCGAGATCGCCCTCGGCCTGTTCGAACTGCACGTCGACACCGCCGAGTTGACCAACCTGATCGAGGTCGGCCGGTCCGAGCGGGTCACCCCGATGATGTTCGAGCACGAGCTGCTGGAACGCGCCCGGGGCACCCGCCGGCACGTCGTCCTGCCGGAGGGCACCGAGGAGCGGGTGCTGCGCGCCGCCGAGATCCTGCTGCGCCGCAACATCTGCGACCTCACCCTGCTCGGCGAGGTGGACGCCGTCCGCCGCAAGGCGTCGAGCCTGAGCATCGACCTCCCGGCGGAGGATCCCAGCGCCGACCGGGCCCAGGTGCGGATCGTCGACCCGGCCACCAGCCCGCTGCGCCGCCAGTTCGCCGAGCTGTACGCGAAGCTGCGCGCCCACAAGGGGATGACCGTCGAGCTGGCCCTGGACGTGGTCACCGACGTCTCGTACTTCGGCACCCTGATGGTCCAGGAGGGCATCGCGGACGGCATGGTCTCCGGCGCGGCGCACTCCACCGCCGCCACCATCCGGCCCGCCTTCGAGGTGATCAAGACCTCGCCGGGCGCCTCGATCGTCTCCTCGGTCTTCTTCATGTGCCTGGCCGACCGGGTGCTGGTGTACGGCGACTGCGCGGTCAACCCCGACCCGGACGCCCAGCAGCTGGCCGACATCGCCATCCAGTCGGCCGCCACCGCCGCCCAGTTCGGGGTGGAACCGCGGGTCGCGATGCTCTCGTACTCGACCGGCACCTCCGGCTCCGGCGCGGACGTCGACAAGGTCCGCAAGGCCACCGAGCTGGTCCGCGAGCTGCGGCCGGACATCCTGGTCGAGGGCCCGATCCAGTACGACGCGGCGGTGGACGCCCGGGTCGCGGCCACCAAGCTGCCGGGCTCCCCGGTGGCCGGGCGGGCCACCGTGCTGATCTTCCCGGACCTCAACACCGGCAACAACACCTACAAGGCGGTCCAGCGCTCGGCCGGCGCGGTCGCGGTCGGCCCGGTGCTCCAGGGGCTGCGCAAGCCCGTCAACGACCTCTCCCGCGGGGCGCTGGTGCAGGACATCGTCAACACCGTCGCGATCACCGCCATCCAGTCCCAGGACCACGTCTCCCAGGACCTCGCCTCCCAGGACGGCGCCTCCCAGGACGGCGCGTCGGACAGCAAGGAGCTCACCGCATGAGCAAGGGCACCCGCGTCCTCGTCCTGAACGCCGGCTCCTCGTCGGTGAAGTACCAGCTGATCGACATGCTGAACGGGGCCAGGCTGGCCGCCGGACTGGTCGAGCGGATCGGCGAGGCCGGCGGGCGGCTGGTGCACACCCCGCGCACCGGCGGGCCGCGCGAGACCGTCCAGGCCTTCCCGGACCACGCCGCCGCGCTCAAGGCCGTCGCCGAGGAGCTGTCCGCCGACGGCGTCGGGCTGGACTCCCCCGAGCTGGCCGCGATCGGCCACCGGGTGGTGCACGGCGGCCTGCGGTTCACCGAGCCGACCGTGATCACCGACGACGTGCTCAAGGAGATCCGCCGGCTGATCCCGGTCGCCCCGCTGCACAACCCGGCCAACATCACCGGCATCGAGGTCGCCCGGGCCCTGCGCCCCGACCTCCCCCAGGTGGCCGTCTTCGACACCGCCTTCCACGCCTCGATGCCCGAGTACTCGGCCCGGTACGCGATCGACAAGGCCGTCGCCGACGAGCACCGGGTGCGCCGCTACGGCTTCCACGGCACCTCGCACCAGTACGTCTCCCGGGCCACCGCCCGGCTGCTCGGCAAGGACCCGGCCGAGGTCAACGTGATCGTGCTGCACCTGGGCAACGGCGCCTCCGCCTCGGCGGTCGCCGGCGGCCGCTGCGTGGACACCTCGATGGGCCTGACCCCGCTGGAGGGCCTGGTCATGGGCACCCGATCGGGCGACATCGACGCCGGCGTGGTGTTCCACCTGCACCGGGTCGGCGGGCTGTCCGTGGACGAGATCGACGACCTGCTCAACCGCCGCAGCGGCCTGCGCGGGCTGTGCGGCGAGAACGACATGCGCGAGATCATGCGCCGGGCCGACGAGGGGGACGCGGACGCGAAGCTGGCGTTCGACTCGTACGTCCACCGGCTGCGCAAGTACATCGGCGGCTACTACGCGGTGCTCGGCCGGGTGGACGCGATCGCGTTCACCGCCGGAGTCGGGGAGAACGCGGCGCCGGTGCGCGCGGCGGCCACCGCGGGACTGGAGGAACTGGGCATCGCCGTCGACCCGGAACTGAACTCGGTGCGGTCCGGCGAGGCCCGGATCGTCTCGCCCGAGTACGCCCGGGTGGCGGTCGCCGTGGTGCCCACCGACGAGGAGCTGGAGATCGCCCGACAGACCTTCGCGCTGGTGCACCGGGAACGCCGGGAGTCCGAGGACTGACACGGAACCGTCTCACTCCTCGGAAACTTTCGTCGGCGATTCCTCCCGGTGCGTGCCGAATGCACCTATAACACGAACGGATAGACTGATCCATATGCGCCGAGCGAAAATTGTCTGCACCCTGGGTCCGGCGACGGACTCCTACGAACAGCTGAAGGCCATCGTCGAGGCGGGCATGAACGTCGCCCGACTGAACATGAGCCACGGCAACCACGCGGACCACGAGGAGCGGTACCGCAAGGTCCGCCAGGTCTCGGAGGACACCGGCAAGGCCATCGGCGTCCTGGCCGACCTCCAGGGTCCGAAGATCCGTCTGGCGACCTTCGCCAACGGCCCGGTGACCGTCGACAACGGCGACGAGTTCACCATCACCACCGAGGACGTCCCCGGTGACCAGCACATCTGCGGCACCACCTACAAGGGCCTGCCCGGCGACGTGAAGCCCGGCGACCCGATCCTGATCAACGACGGCGTCATCGCCCTGGAGGTCGTCAGCGTCGACGGCCCGCGGGTGAGGACCGTGGTGGTCGAGGGCGGCGTGCTCTCGAACAACAAGGGCATCAACCTGCCCGGCGCGGCCGTGAACGTGCCCGCCCTGTCCGAGAAGGACAAGGACGACCTGCGCTTCGCGCTGCGCCTGGGCGTCGACATGATCGCCCTGTCCTTCGTCCGCAACGCGGACGACATCAAGGACGTCCACGAGGTCATGGACGAGGTCGGCATCCGGGTGCCGGTCATCGCCAAGATCGAGAAGCCGCAGGCCGTCGAGGCCATGGAGGAGATCGTCCTCGCCTTCGACGCCATCATGGTCGCCCGCGGCGACCTGGCCGTCGAGTACCCGCTGGAGCGGGTGCCGCTGGTCCAGAAGCAGCTGATCACCCTGGCCCGCCGCAACGCCAAGCCGGTCATCGTCGCCACCCAGATGATGGAGTCGATGATCCACGCCTCGCGCCCGACCCGCGCCGAGGTGTCCGACGTCGCCAACGCCATCCTGGACGGCGCCGACGCGGTCATGCTGTCCGCCGAGTCGAGCGTCGGCAAGTACCCGGTCGAGACCGTCCGCACCATGGCCCGGATCTGCGAGACGGCCGAGGGCGAGCTGCTCGCCCAGGGCCTCCAGCCGCTCAACCCGGGCCGCAAGCCGCGCACCCAGGGCGGCTCGGTCGCCCGCGCCGCGTGCGAGCTGGGCGACTTCCTGGACGGCAAGGCGCTGGTCGCCTTCACCAAGTCCGGTGACACCGCCCGCCGGCTGTCCCGCTACCGCTCGCCGATCCCGGTGATCGCCTTCACCCCGGACAGCGCCACCCGCAACCAGCTCTCGCTGAGCTGGGGCGTCGAGGCGTACGTCACGGAGCAGGTGGCCACCACCGACGCGATGGTCGCGCAGGTCGACCGGGAGCTGCTGAAGCTCGGCCGGCTCGGCGAGGGCGACACCGTCATCGTCACCGCCGGTGTCCCGGTCGGCGTCCCCGGCACCACCAACATGGTGCAGGTGCACCACCTGGGCACCCGGGGCGAGTGAGCACCCGTCAGGCCTGAACGCCCGTGGGGCGGTCCTCCTTCCGG
>NZ_JBHVET010000640.1:0-5137 GCF_042802135.1 Kitasatospora sp. NPDC057512 | reverse complement strand
CCCCTCCGGGGGCGCCGGCCGTCGGCGTTCGGCAGGGCGTTTCAGCGGGTCCAGGACGCCTCGTCCGCGCCGAGCACGTCGAACCGCTTGAGCAGACCCGCCGGTCCGCCGGCCCCCTGGACGGACGGGAGCCCCGCCGCGGTGCCGTTGGCGCAGAGCTGGACGCCCTTCTCGACCTGGCACACCGGGGTGCCGCCGTCCGGCCGGCCGTCCGCGAACTTCCCGAAGCCGTCCGGCTGCACCGTGACGCTCAGCCACTTGTCGCCGACGGTGTACGACAGGATGGCGCTCCACGGGGGCTCGGAGTCCCGGGTGGGCCGGTGGACCTCGGCGTTCCGCAGCCTGAGGTCGGCGGGCAGGCCGGTCGGGCGCACCGGGAACGGGACGTCCCGACTGCCGAACTCGGCGCCGGCGGCGACCCGGAGCAGGTCGTCCTGGACCTTCGCGTCCAACCACAGCGTGGCGGTCAGCTGGGCCCAGCGGCCGGAGGCGGTCATCCAGCGCAGCCCGCCCAGGGACCCCGACGCGTCGGTGAGCAGCCACTGGGCCTCCCGGCCGGCGACCGGGGGCGCGGGGGCCGTGTGCTGGCCGGGGGCGAGGGACTCGCCGGGGCCGCGCAGCAGCTCCAGCTTCAGCGCGGGGACCGCGTTGAGGACGGCGGTGGTGGTGGCCGCGGTGGCGACGGAACGGCCGTCGCTGGTGGCGTAGCCGACGGCCGGCCGGGCCAGCCACGACGGCAGCCAGCCGAAGCGGGCCTCGGCGTTCAGCGGACCGGTCTGCGCCGCCGGGGTCGGCGCGGCGGTCGGGGACGGTGCGAGCGAGACCGGGGCGGTGGGCGCGGGGACGGCCGGTGCGGGCGGTGCCCCGGCCGGGCGCAGCAGCAGGACACCGGCCAGGACGGCGGCGGTCGACCCGGCCACCACACCGACCAGGGCCTGCCGGCGGCGGCGCAGTCGGGCCCGGCCGCGGGCGATCACCGCCGAGGTGTCGAGTGCGGCGGGCGGTGCCGGGGCCTCGGCGAGGGCGCTCAGCCGGGCGGTCAGATCACGCTGCTCGTGCGACCTCATGACGTCCTCTCGGCGGTGGTGGGACGGGGGGAGAGCGTCGTCCGGAGGGTGGCCAGAGCCCGTGAGGTCTGACTCTTCACATTGCCCGAGGAGCAGCTCATCGCATCGGCGGTCTGATCGACCGTGAGGTCGCAGTAGTACCGGAGCACCACGGTGGCCCGCTGCTTGGGCGGCAGCGCGGCCAGCGCCTTGCGCAGGTCGAGCCGGGCGTCGAGGTCGACGGCCACCGACGCCACGTCCACCGGCGCCGCGGTCCGTGACGTCCGCCGCCACCAGGACGAGCGCTGCTCGGCGAGGAAGGTGTTGACCAGCACCCTGCGGGCGTAGCCGTCCAGGTTCTCGACCCGGCCGGCCCGTGACCAGTTCACGTACAGCTTGGTCGCGCACTCCTGCACCAGGTCGTCGGCCCGGTGCCAGTCCCCGCACAGCAGATAGGCGACCCTGCGCAGCCAGCCGCTCCTGGAGGCCACGTACTCCGTGAACTCCACGTCGCGCGTCTGCTTCGCCATCCGCACCCCCTCTCGTCGTGGTGGCGGCGCACCGGCGCGCCGTCCGCCCCTCTAATGCGGGCACCGGCCGGAACGTTGCACGCGAACCGCGCACGTAGGCTTTCCGGCATGCCCAACGGCCGGTACTCGCTCCATGACCCGCACGACCACGTCCCGCTCGGGGAGGAGCGCTTCTCCTGCGCCCCCGGGGCGGCCGGGTGGCGGTACGTCTCCAAGACCTACGCGCCGGACGGCCGGGTGCTCGGCAGCACCGACCTGACGCTGGACTCGCGCGCCCGGCCGCTGCGGATGGAGCTGCGGGCCGGCGGCTGGCAGGTGCGCGGCGGGGCGGTGGACGGAGTCGCCTGGGTCCGGACCGACGCGGCCGACCCCGGCGGCGAGCACGCGGCGGAGGGCCACGACCGGGCGCACGCCTTCACCGGCCGTTCGCCGGGCTTCCTGGTCGCCACCGCCCGGCTGCTGCGGCTGCGGGAGGGGGCGAGCGCGCGGGTGCGGCTGGTGGCCTTCACCGAGCCGGTGCTGGCGCCGCGCACCCTCGACCAGGGGTGGCTGCTGGAGGGCGTCGACACCCACGAGACGGACTCGGGGCCGCTGCTGGTCGAGCGGTACCAGGTGGCGGACCTGGAGACGGGCGAGCAGCAGGTCGTGCACCTGGCGGGCGACGTGGTGCTGGCGGCGGAGGGGATCGAGCTGGAGGAGCTGGCGTCGCCGCCGAACGCCTGGCGGGTGGGGGCGGAGGAGGAGTAGCGGGCCCGTGCGGCTGGGCCCCGTGCGGCCGGGCTGCGGCGGCCGGGGTGGCCCGCCTCAGGCGGGCGGGGCGAAGCCGCTGCCGGCGGCGGGCTTGTCGAGGGACGGGGCCGTCGGGACGGTCGGTGCGGCCGCCGGGACGGGGACCGGGGGAGCCGCGGGCGCGGGCTGCCGGGCCGGCAGGCCGAGGACCCGGACGGGCCGTCCGTCGGCCGGGCCCGTCGGAGCCGGCGCGGGGAGCGGACCGGAGGCCGGGCGGGGAGCGGGGACCTGGGCGGGTACCGGCCGGCCGGGTATCGGCCCGGCGGCCCACAGCTGCTGCTGGGCCCGCGTCCACTCCCGCCGCTGGCGCTCGGTGAGCACCGCGCCCAGGTACGCCACCGGGTGCAGCCCCGGCGGGATCGGGTGGCCGATCAGGGCGGACAGGTCCTCGGCCAGCCGGGTGGACATCCGGTGCATCACCGCCGGGTCCAACTGGCCCGTCCGGCCGAGCAGTTGGCGGACGGCCAGCCAGAGCGGCTCCGGCACGGCGGACAGATCCATCGCGACCAGCTCGTGGCCCATCGACTGCAGCAGGTGCGGGTGCACCGGCGGCAGCGGGGAGGCGGAGCCGCCCGCACCCGGGGTGCGCTCGCGGACGACCACCGTCCCGGCGAAGATGTCGCCGAGCCGCTTGCCGTCCGAGTGCACCGCCGAGGTGATCACGGCCGGGGAGCCGGTCAGCACGATCATCTCGAAGAAGCCGACCAGCCCGCGCACCAGCGAGTGCCGGAAGCGCACCGGCCCGCCGTCGGTGCGCACTACCCGCAGGCCGAGCGCGGCCTTGCCGAGCGAGCGGCCGCGGGTGAGGGTCTCGACCATCACGGGCACGGCGACCAGGAAGAACACCATCAGGCCGATCATCGTGGCGGCCAGGGCCGCGCCGTCGAGCCCGATCAGCGCGAGGCTCAGCAGCAGCGTGAACACCAGCAGGGCGGCGAACTCCACCAGCAGGTCGATCACGATCGCCAGGGCCCTGCTGGGAAGCTTCGCCGTCTGCAGGCCGAGGACGACCGCCTCACCCGTCACCAGGTCGCTCAAGACACCTGTCCGTTCACGTTCTTGGAGCCGGTACGGCTCGCCCATGGGGATCCGGCGGCTGGGAGGGCGGCGGTGCCGGGGGAGGGAACCACCCCGGACCGGCTCCCCGTGACGCGCTCTCCGCAGTCTGATCCGCAGCCGCAAACATACGGGGCCCGGTGGGCGCACGGGAAGTGAGATCCCGACGGCCGGGCCGGCGGCCGCTGCTGGCATGCTGGGCCGCGCGTGTCCGCCCGGACCCGCCCGTCCGCGGACCCGCCCGCGCATGCACGTCCGCGCCCGCACGTCCGCGCCCGCCGCCGATCATGGAGCCGCCGAAATGGACCTGGACGTCTTCGTCGCCACCCACCAGGGGGAGTGGGCCCGACTGGACGCCCTCGCCCGTCGGCGCCGGCTCGGCGGGGAGGAGGCCGACGAGCTGGTCACGCTCTACCAGCGCGCCACCGGACACCTCGCCAAGGTCCAGGCCGCCGCGCCGGACCCGGCCCTGGTGAGCCGGCTGACCGGCCTGGTCTCCCGCGCCCGCAGCGCGGTGACCGGCGCCCGGACCAACGGCTGGCAGGACGTCGCCCGCTACTACACGGTGAGCTTCCCGGCCGCGCTCTACCGCTCGCGCCGCTGGTGGGTGCCGGTGGCGGTGGTCTCGATGGTCGCCACCGCACTGCTCGCCTGGTGGATGGCCACCCACCCCGAGGTCCGCAACAGCCTGGTCGCGCCCGAGCACCTCCAGGAGATGACCCGCCCCGGCGGCCAGTACGAGACGTACTACTCGGACCGGCCGGCCAGCTCCTTCGCGGCACAGGTCTGGACGAACAACGCCTGGATCGCCGTGCAGTGCCTGCTGTTCGGGATCGCGTTGGGCATTCCGGTGCTCTACGTGATGTGGACCAACGTGCTCAACCTCGGCATCGGCGTCGGACTGATGGCCTCCGCCGGGCGCCTCGACGTCTTCCTCGGCCTGCTCATCCCGCACGGCCTGCTGGAGCTGACCGCGGTCTTCGTGGCCGGCGGCCTCGGGCTGCGCCTCGGCTGGACCGTCATCGACCCCGGCCCGCGCACCCGCTCGGTGGCGCTGGCGGAACAGGGCCGCGCGATCATCGGCATGTCGATCGGCCTGGCGACGGTCCTGGCGGTCTCCGGCGTACTCGAAGCCTTCGTGACCCCGTCCGGCCTGCCGACCTGGGCCCGCATCTCCATCGGCGTGCTGGCCGAGGCGGCCTTCCTCCTCTACGCCCTGGTGCTGGGCCGGAGGGCCGCCGAGGACGGGGAGTTCGGCGATCTGGACGCGGCCGACCGGGCGGACCTCCAGCCCGTCGCGGCCTGAGCCGATGTGATCGACAGGCCTCTGACCTGCTAGTCTTCTACTCGTCCCGGCCAAACCATTGACGTGGTGAGGGTGGGCTAGTAGGTTTGAACGGTTGGGACTGACTGGACAACGGTCGGGCCCGGGCGTTAGTGTCTACGACACCGCCGAATCGAGGCGAGCGTGTTCCACGGAATGCGCGTCCTCCGACGAAGCAAATCCCACGGACGGATCACTCCGAAAGCCTTGATAGGCTTCGGAACGAAGTTCGCAGGAAATCCCCCCAGTGGGAATCGGATGAATGAAGCGCCGGTAAACGGAGCGGAAAACGTCTGGTAAGCTGGAAACACGAAAGAACGAAGCCCGGAGGGTCCGCTGGAAGGCGGTCCGAAGGAAGCGTCCGTTCCTTGAGAACTCAACAGCGTGCCAAA